>JAAYDB010000011.1 GCA_012729475.1 Bacteroidota bacterium | reverse complement strand
TGCGGGTTATTCTTAAGACTGATATAGTTAAAAAGCGAACAGAGGAAAAGGCTTCATCATCCTTTTGACTTCATTTGCCACTCTTTCAACGGCTGTATCATCATCTGTGTTCTTCAATACATCATCCATCATTTCAACGATAATACCCATATGCTCTTCCTTCATCCCTCTTGTTGTTATTGCCGGAGTACCTACCCTGAGGCCTGAAGTTAAGAAGGGAGATCTGTCATCAAAAGGAACCATATTTTTATTAACTGTTATATGTGCTCTTACAAGCACATTTTCAGCTTTCTTGCCTGACAACTCCGGAAATTTGGTTCTCAGATCTATCAGCAACAGATGGTTATCTGTTCCATTGGATATGACTTTATACCCTTTGTCTATGAAAGACTGAGCCATAACTGCAGCATTATTTTTTACCTGTTTCTGATACTCTTTGAAAGATGGATCCAGTGCTTCGCCAAAAGCAACTGCCTTTGAAGCTATAACATGTTCAAGGGGACCGCCCTGAATACCTGGGAAAACTGCAGAATTAAGAAGTGACGACATCATCCTTACCTCTCCTTTGGAAGTAGTTATTCCCCATGGATTGACAAAATCTTTACCCATCAGTATAATACCACCGCGAGGGCCCCGGAGAGTCTTATGTGTTGTTGAAGTAACAATGTGTGCATATTTAAGAGGATTATCAAGCAAGCCGGCTGCAATTATTCCTGCGGGGTGTGCCATATCTATTACAAGAATAGCTCCTGTCATATCAGCTATCTGCCTCATCCTCCTGTAATCCCATTCTCTCGAATAGGCAGAAGCTCCTCCTATTATCATGGCTGGCTTTTCTTTGATCGCCGTCTCCTCCATCATGTCGTAATCAACAAGACCAGTATCTTCCCTGACACCATAAGCAACCGGTTTATAAAGTATCCCGGAAGAATTGACAGGTGAACCATGGGAAAGATGACCTCCGTGTGCAAGATTTAACCCCATAAAAGTATCCCCGGGCTTGAGAACAGTCATGAAAACTGCCATATTTGCCTGAGCTCCTGAATGTGGTTGCACATTAACATATTCAGCATTGAAAAGTTGTTTTAAACGATCTATAGCCAGCTGTTCAGACTGATCAACCACCTCACAACCACCATAATATCGATGACCAGGATAGCCTTCTGCATATTTATTCGTCATTACAGACCCCATAGCTTCCAGAACCTGATCACTTACAAAATTCTCTGAAGCAATTAATTCAATTCCATTCAGCTGCCGCTGACGTTCTTTCTCAATAAGATCGAAAATAATAGTATCCCTTTTCATACATTTAAAAGTTTTTATTTTGTTTTGTCCATAATTTAAAGTAGCTATCCCCACATCCAAAAGCTGCGTTACAGTCTGTTAATAAACGGTATATGGAGCCCAGCATTTAAGTATTTAAAAAACGGGGGTTACGTTTTACAAAAGAATTCACAATGTTAGCAAATAATATCTTAAAAAAGTTTTGTCGTTACAGCAATGAGATATTATATACAATAATAATTTATTCTTCTGAAAATTGAACCAATAATTCGCGATATGTTGTAAAAATCCTTGACTTGGAAATGAAACCAACATAGTAACCGTTATCAAGAACCGGCAGATTCCATGCTCCTGTCTGCCGGAACGTTTCCATAACAGTTTCAATGTTTTCCTTTTTATCAATATATGAAGGAGGAATTGTCATCAGGTCTTTTACCCTGACACTGTCGTACAATTCATTGTTGAACATAATCTCTCTCACATCATCCAGTAAAACAACTCCTTCCAGAATATTATATTCATCAACAACAGGAAAAATATTACGTTTTGATCTGGAAACAACCTTTACCAGATCACCCAGAGTGTCTTTGGCTTTTACTTTAAGTAGATCTGTCTCAATTTCTTTCCTCCAGTCCATTATTGTAAGAACGGCCTTATCTTTATCGTGGGTAATAAGCTCTCCTTTTTCTGCCAACTGGACATGATATATTGAATGTTGCTCAAAGCTTCTTGTTGTTATATAGGCAGCAGTAGAGGTAATAATCAAAGGGATAAGCAGATCATATCCTCCTGTTATCTCAGCTATGAGAAAAATTGCAGTCAGTGGGGCATGCATAACCCCTGCCATCAACCCGGCCATTCCAATAAGAACGAAGCGATTGTCTGCAAGATCGATATTGATAAACCTGTTTAGCAGACTGGCAAAAAGATAACCGTTAACACCTCCTATGAACAAAACAGGAGCAAATATTCCTCCAACCCCGCCCGATCCGTTTGTTGCACTGCTGGCAAAAACTTTCAAAAAAACGAGAGATGCCATAAAAACAACCACTACCCAGAACTTATCAGATAAATTGTAAAAAATGCTTTGACTCATAACAGGATCTATCCCTTCCTGAAGTAACTGAAGAACAGCCGTATAGCCCTCACCATAAAAAGCAGGGAAAAGATATACCAAAACACTGACTACAATACCTCCTGCAAAAAGACGGACATATACATTCGATATTTTTTCAAAGTTTTTTTCCAGGAAAAGAGTCATTTTGGAAAAATACAGGGAAATAAAACCGGATAATATTCCAAGAATGATATACCATGGAATATTTGATATGTTAAAAGCTTCCCTTATAGTGAAATTAAAAAGCACCTCTTCTCCCATAAGGAAATAAGCAACAGTTGCTGCTGTAACAGATGAAATCATTAAAGGGACGATAGAAGAAATGGTGAGATCCAGCATCAGTATTTCAAGAACGAAAACTATACCGGCTATAGGAGCTTTAAATATACCTGACACTGCTCCGGCTGCTCCGCATCCTATCAGTAGAGTGATACTCCTGTAATTTAACCGGAAAAACCTGCCAATAGCTGATCCTATTGATGATCCCGTCAGTACAATAGGTGCCTCTGCCCCAACCGAGCCACCAAAACCAATGGTTAAGGTAGTTGCCAATACGGAGGTCCAGGTGTTATGTGTTTTCAGATGACTTTTCTTTCTGGATATTGCATAGAGAACCCTGCTGATACCATGCCCTATATTGTCTTTTACCATAAACCTGACAAACAATAAAGTAAGCAGCATTCCTGTAAGTGGATAAACCAGATACAGAAAGTTACCCGACTCTCTTGTTATACCCTGGGTTAGAATGTGATGTGTATAATGTATTGTATTCTTTAGAAATGCAGCAGCGAGAGCACTCAGTAATCCCACGATCAGACTTAGTATGTATAACAATCTAACCTGGTCAATACTCTCAAAACCCGGTTTTAAAATTTTCCTGAGAAACCTGCTTTTAAGCATAATTCTGCAAATATAAAAACATTAGTAACGCATCATGTTTTTTTAATTAAGTTTGTCATTAACTAATAAAATAAGCTTACACATATTCACGTAATAGATTATTAATAGGATTTAATCATCTGAGAGAAGTGACAAATAAGTGCATATTTAATATACTGCTTTTCTTCTCATTATCGGGGATAACTGCATTTAGTCAGATTAAATGTTCCAATCCTGTTCCTCCGGTCCTCACTTTTGTTTCTATTCTGGATGAAACCGGAACCGTTGAATTAAGATGGACTTCCAGCCCTTCCACTGATGTGGTAGCATATATAATCCATTCATGGGATACCATTAACAGAAATCCGGGCTATTATCCTGTCGATACACTCTGGAATCCGGAGTTAACAAGTTATTCATACAGGAATGTAAAGACCACAATCTACAGTGTCGAGCATGTAATCTCAGCCCTGAGGCTTCCTGACTGCGAGAGCCCTCTTTCCAATCCTATAAGCACAATTTACTGTTCCTCTGAAATGGATTCCTGCAGAAATGAGATCCGTATCAGATGGAACAGGTACAATGATTATCCCAAGCCTGTAACTGCCTATCAGATACTCTTCTCGAAAGACGGCGGTCAATTGAACGAATATTACATAACTGATCCGGAAACAGATAATATCACTATCACTGATTTTGAAACCGATTCACACTATTGTTACAGGATACGTGCACTACTTGAGCCGGGATTTTTTTCCGGTTCAAATGAAACCTGTGTGTTTACCAGGATCAGGAAGCTGCCGGAGTGGATAAATGCCGATTATGCAACAATAAATGATGATGACAACATAGAGCTTTCCTTTACTCCGGATCCGGAGGCTGAAATCATTACTCTTCAGATTGAAAAGAAAACAGCTAATACCGCTGCTTACCAATGGCTGGCTCAGCTACCCCCATCTTCCGGCGCTTATATATACACTGATAATGAAGCAGATATTAACAAAGTCAATTATTATCGTGCATATATTAATAATTTATGCAATGAACCTGCTGTTTATTCCAATACCTCTTCCAATATGGTACTTACAGCCGAAACAGTAAACAATGATCTGCTTCTTAAGTGGAATCCATACAAAGAATGGGTGGGAACTGTCGACAGATATGAAGTTTTCAATTTAACTCCATTGGGATGGGCCCTGTTCAGATCAATGGAACCAGAAGATACCAGTACTGTTATCACTGGCAATGATCTTGTGGAATTAATGAAAAACTCAACGGGGAATGAGATCTCTTTTTATATCAGAGCTGTTGAATCGGACAATCCTTATACAGCCACTGCCGAAAGCCGGTCATCAATAATCAGTATACCTGTTGAAGAACGAATAACTGTTCCCACAGTATTTACTCCTGACAATAATGGTCTGAATGATTATTTTCGTCCTGTGCTTTCATTCAGTCCTTCAGAATATCATTTGTTAATAATGGATCTCAATCGCCGAACCCTGTTTGAGACAAGAGACTATGAGGATGTGTGGGACGGAACTTCCGGAGGTAAAATTCTTCCCTCCGGAGTCTATCTCTGGTTTTTAAAAATCACCACCCCCTCCGGAAAAAAAACATCAGAATCGGGAACTGTCACTATTTTCTACCAAAGATGAACAGTTTTCGTTTTCAACCCGGTTAACAGTTAGCTACATTGACTGAATAAAGTTATATTTGTAGTGTTGAAAGATTTGCGTTGTATAGATTTATGGGGAACAAAGATTTTTTTGATGAAGAAGACAAAAACCGTATTCAGCTTGAATATGATTCACTTATAAACAACCTTCTAAGGTGCAATAATCAAGGTGATCTTGAGATGATTGAAAAAGCATTCAGGATTGCCAATGAAGCTCACTGGAATATGCGCCGGAAGTCAGGGGAACCTTATATTATACATCCTATTCAGGTAGCCAAGATAGTAAACCAGGAAATTGGCCTCGGAGCAAGATCTATTACAGCGGCATTGCTTCATGATGTTGTTGAAGACACTGAATACACCCTTGAAGAAATTAAAAAAGATTTCGGGCCAAAAACAGCCATGTTGATTGATGGTCTGACAAAAATCTCAGGGACATACAAAAAAGAAGCCTCATCCTCAATGCAGGCTGAGAATTTTCGAAAAATGCTTCTTACTCTGTCTGATGATATGCGGGTCATCCTTATAAAAATAGCTGATCGTCTTCACAATATGCGTACACTGGACTCAATGCCGGAACACAAAAAAATGAAGATTGCCGGTGAAACAATTTTCCTTTACGCTCCTCTTGCACATCGCCTCGGACTCTTTGCAGTAAAAAGTGAACTGGAAGATCTTAGCTTCAAATACAGGCAACCACAGATATATGAAGAAATAGCTTCAAAACTCCGGTTAAGTGAAAGAAAGTATTACACACTGTTAAACAAATTCTCACTGCCTATCATTAATAAATTAACCGAAGCAGACATAAAATTTGATTTAAGCAGCCGTCCAAAATCCATGTTTTCTATATGGAAAAAAATGCAGGCCAAAGCTGTGCCATTTGAAGAAATATACGATGTGCTTGCCATCAGAATTGTCTTTGAACCAAAGCCTGACATATCGGAAAAAACACAATGCTGGAATATTTATTCCATTATAACTGACGCCTATCTACCAAAACCTGACAGACTGCGTGACTGGATAAGCCGTCCCAAACCCAATGGTTATGAAGCTCTTCACGTAACAGTCATGGGGCCTGAAGGAAAATGGGTAGAAGTCCAGATCAGAAGCAAAAGGATGGATGAGATAGCCGAAAGAGGCTATGCTGCACACTGGAAATACAAGGGCGACAACTCACAGGAAAGTGAATTGGATAAATGGATAAAGAAAATACGGCAGATGCTTGAGAACCCACTCGAAGATCCTATTGAATTTCTGGATGAGTTTAAAATGAATCTCTTTTCTTCTGAAATAATGGTTTTCACCCCCAAGGGGAAACTTATCAGTCTTCCCAAAGGTGCTTCTACCCTCGATTTTGCTTATGAAATCCATACTGAAGTAGGAAATAAAGCTATTGGAGCAAAAATAAACTATAAACTTAATCCCATCAGTTCTGTCCTGATGAGCGGTGATCAGGTTGAAATTATTACTTCAGATATAGCCAAACCTGAAAAAGAATGGCTCTCTTTCGTAAGAACATCAAAAGCCAAGGAAGCCATAAAAGATGCACTTAAAACTGAAAGTACCAACAGGATCCACAAAGGAAGGATTAAGCTTGACAACAAATTGAAAGAGATAGGTATTACACCAAATACTGAAGTGTTCAAGAAACTCTTCCTGGCCTATGACGTGTTAAATAAAGATGAACTGTATTCCGGAATAGAACTGGGGATAATAAATCTTGACAATATCCGGAAAATACTTCGCAAGAATCTGTCAAAAAGCGTAATCAAATATTGGGATTTTAAACTTATAGGTTCTAAGAAAGTAACCAGAGAAAACCAGCCTCAGACTGAAAAAATAGATAAAAATGTACCCTTTCTCCTTAGAGAGAATATCGATAACGCCGAACAATCCTACCAAATAGCAAGTTGCTGTAACCCTATACCCGGTGATGAGGTAACAGGATATATTTCCCCCGAAGGCCCGATAATAATTCATAAACCAAAATGCCCTGAAGCAATAAGGTTAATGTCAAATGAAGGAAACAGGATAATAGCTGTCAAATGGGCTATTCATAAACTGGTGTCTTTCCTTGCCAGAATAAGCATGACCGGAATCGACAGAATAGGATTGTTGAGAGATATTACAACAATAATTTCTTCAGAACTCAAGGTGAACATGACCAAAATCAATATAACCGTTGACAAGGGCATTTTTGAAGGAGTGATTGACGTTTATGTACATCATACCAAAGACCTCAATAACCTGATCCTGAAAATTTCAAATATAAAAGGTATTGATGGCGTAAAAAGAGTTGAGGATTTCTCGCAATAAGATCACTAAAAAAAATGATACAGTATTTTTTAAGCAAAATTTGAATAAATTTGCCATTATTTTAAATTAGTCCAAATATGTTTTGCCCTGATACAAAAAATACAGTAAAAAAGATATTTACAGATTATCTTGATAAAAAAGGTCATCGCAAGACCCCGGAAAGATATGCCATTCTGGATGAAATATATTCAAGAGACGGGCATTTCGATATCGAATCCCTTTATATTTTCATGAAAAACAAGAATTACAGGGTTAGCAGGGCTACTTTATACAACACGATAGAACTATTACTCGACTGCAATCTGGTTATCAAACATCAGTTTGGGAAAAATATGGCTCAGTTTGAAAAAGCTTTTCAGTGCAGCCAGCATGATCACCTCATTGACCTAGACACCGGACAGGTCATAGAATTCTGCGATCCAAGGATTAATGAGATAATTAAAACAGCATCTGAACTCAATAATTTCAATCCTCAATATCATTCGCTGTATATATATGGCAAAGTGAAAGACAAAAACGACTGAATCATTCATTTTTTACACTGTCTTGACAGTCCCGTTTAATTATAAAATACTAAATTGCATCTCATAATACGACATGAGAGAAAAAGATATTTGATTATTCTGAATTTGTCCTTATTATTATAACCTCAAATCCGATAAAACTAATATGAAAAATACAGTCGTTCTGCCAAAGGTTTTTGGAAGCTCCATTATCCTGCTGTTCATAATGTTTCTGGTATCTTTTGACCTTTCTGCACAACAAAAAATCCAGGGTGAAGTATCACAAACATATCAGGTAACACTTAATGACGGATCTGTTGTATCAGGTAAGCTGATATCAGATACTGATAATGAGATCGTCCTTCAATCCGGTACCATGGGGAATATCACTATTCTTAAAGCAAACATCAAATCGATGACTGCGGTTTCCCAGGCAGATATGAAATCCGGGAGTATATGGTTTACCAATCCTAATCCTACAAAATACCTGTTAGGCTCCTCGGCCATACCGTTGAAAAAGAATACAGGCTATTATCAGAACACCTGGATATTCGTCAATTCCGGAGCTTATGCTTTCACTAACAATTTTAGTGTTTCAGGAGGATTTGAGATAATCTCAATCATGGCACAGGGAGAAGGACCTTTTGCCTTTTATATTAACCCCAAAGCTTCTTTCAAGGTTGCCGATAACTTTTATGCAGGCGCTAATGTGTTATATGCAAATACCTTAAGAACAATAGATGATTTTGGAGGGCTTGCAACTGTCAACGGATTTATGACATACGGGAATACAAATAATAATCTTACTGCTGCTATCGGGTGGGGATGGGCGGAAGGCGAATTCTCATCTAAGCCATTGTTTACAATAAGTGGTATGACCAGAGTATCCCGAAGAATAGCTCTTGTAAGTGAGAATTGGATAGCTCCTGTATCAGCCGGAGAAGAAGACGGAACGAATTTATACGGGGTATACTCTTACGGTGTAAGATTCCTGGGTGAAAAAACATCTATCGATCTTGCCTTCATCAACAATAAAGATATTGCCAAATCTATTGTGATAGGTATTCCCTGGCTCGATTTTACAATAAATTTTTAATAATTAATCTTTTATTTTACACACTATTGCACTTTGAATAACTATGCCGAAAGAAAAATTTGATGTATTATTAGGACTCCAGTGGGGAGATGAAGGAAAAGGGAAAGTTGTTGATGCAATTAGCCCCCGATATGATGTAATTGCCCGTTTTCAGGGAGGGCCAAACGCAGGACATTCATTGGAATTCAATAATGTAAAACATGTCCTTCATCTTATCCCTTCAGGTATATTTCATGAAGATAAAATAAATATTATTGGCAATGGTGTTGTATTAGACCCTTCAGTATTCAAAAAGGAAATTGAAAATCTTGGAGCTCCCGTTGAAGAACTGGTTAAAAGGCTTATCATTTCTGCGAAGGCTAACCTTATTCTTCCAAGCCATCGTATTCTTGATGCTGCGTATGAGCACAGTATGGGAAACACTAAAATTGGATCCACTCTTAAGGGTATCGGACCTGCCTATACCGACAAAGTAGCCAGAAAAGGGATGCGTGTCGGAGATATTCTCTGTGATGATTTCCGTGAAATGTACAATACACATCTGAAAGAACATTTCCTTCTGCTTAAAAATTATGATTACCATTTTGATCTTAAAGAATATGAGAATGGCTGGTTTGAAGGAGTTGAGATGCTCAAAAAATTCAGAATAATAAGCACCGAATATCTACTTAATGATTTACTGTCACAGGGTAAGAAACTACTGGCTGAAGGTGCACAGGGCACAATGCTGGATATTGACTTTGGCTCTTATCCCTTTGTTACCTCATCAAATACCATAAGTGCGGGTGCCTGTACCGGCCTGGGCATTTCTCCTAATCTTACAGGTGAGGTTTTCGGAATATTTAAAGCATATTGCACAAGAGTAGGTAGTGGCCCTTTCCCGACCGAACTTCACGATGAAACAGGTAACATTCTGAGAAATGCAGGCCGCGAATTTGGATCAACTACCGGACGTCCACGCAGATGTGGATGGCTGGATATCCCTGCCCTGAAATACTCTGTGATGATAAACGGTGTCACCCAGCTCTTCATGATGAAAAGTGATGTAATGTCGGGCTTAAAAAAAATTAAAGTATGTACCTCATACCTTTACCAGGGAAAAGAAACCAACGAAATACCCTGTACTAACGAGACTGTTGAACCTTTATATACAGACCTGGAGGGATGGAGTCAAGATGTTTCTGGAATAACTGATTACAATCAGTTACCGGAAAATCTTAAAAAATACATAAAATTCATTGAAGATCAGACCGGTATACCAATAACTATAATTTCCGTCGGACCTGATCGCAAAGAAACTATTTTCCGCTGATACTATCTGGTCACCTCTTCCTGTAAATCCAGGCATCTATCAGCACTGTATCACGGAACTGTTCAAGTCGTGTTACAGCCCTGCCAGGATTTGGATGTGATTCAGCAGATACAAGTTCAAAACGTGTGTTTTCCGGTCTAATGATTTTTGCATCATACCCACGGCTGCGAAATTCTTCGGCCCATGCTATAGCATATTCGGGAGTTACGAAACTACCAACAATAATATTGTACTGAGTAGCCAAAGCTTCACGTGCCTCCTCTGCAACACGTATTGAATCGAGACGGGCAGCCTCAAGTGCCAGTAATTGTTCCTGAACCTGTCTGATAGAATCAGCAACCCGTACACTGTCCTGCTTTGCCAGCCATTCTGCCATAACATCATCCTTCTTGTTAAAAAGTTTCTTTTCTTTAAAATATTTACAGGAAGGAAGTGATAACAATAATACTGCTAAAATAATCGCTGTAAAATACCTCATAAATTCAAGAATAAAATGATTAATGGTCCTGCCTAATATATTTCAGGCATATAAACAAAGATAGATATTATTGATTCTCAATCCAAATGATAATAAACAAGGTGATATCCTTAAATATTATAGATTTTGTATATTAGGCTTTTAATAATTGTCATAAAAAACGATAATTCAATGAAAACTTTCAATAACAGCCATTCCCAAAGGTGAATAATCGTTTGATTCATGTAAGTTGCACTAGACCAATAAAATAATAATTAAATAATCGTATGAAATCTATAATTCAGTTTTTTGAAGAAAGCGTTGAACAATTCAGCAGTAATATCTATTTATGGGAAAAACCTGCCGAAAAATATGAAGGGACGACCTATGGAGAAACGAAAAAACAGGTTTATGAATTTGCCGCCGGTCTTATTGCTTTAGGAATAAAAAAAGGTGACAGATTGAGTATATTGTCAGAAGGACGCAATAATTGGGTAATAGGGGAACTGGGGATACTGTATGCAGGAGCAATGAATGTACCTCTGTCAGCAAAATTAAATCCCGAAGAGATTTTATTCCGTCTCAATCATTCAGAGTCAAGAATGATACTTATCTCATCAATCCAGCACAAAAAACTGAAAGATATTTCAGGTAAGTTTAAAACACTTGAAAAGATTATTCATTTTGATACACAGGAAGAATACGGAGAAAATGAGATTCATTTCAATGAGGTAAGGAAACTTGGAAGAGAATGGCTGGAGTCTCCGGGAAATATGGAAAAGTTTGTGAACCTGTATAAGAGTATCACTCCTGATGATTTTGCAAATATCTGCTACACTTCCGGTACAACAGCTGATCCGAAAGGGATTATTCTGACACACGGCAACTATATTACAAATGTGTACCAGTCTTATAGTCTGATAGATATTCCTCCTTTCTACAAGACACTTCTCATTCTGCCATGGGATCACTCTTTCGGGCATACCTGCGGAGTATTTGCCTTCATGGGTAAAGGAGCAAGTATTGCTTCAGTTAAAACAGGCAAAACTCCTATGGAAACATTGAGAAACCTTCCTGTATGTCTTAAGGAAATAAAACCTAATCTGATGATGAGTGTCCCTGCTATTGCAAAAAATTTCAGGAAGAATATTGAAAAAGGTATAAAGGAAAAGGGCAGACTTACTGAAATACTGTTCAATCATGCACTTAAGATATCCTATTCATATAATAAAGAAGGCTGGAACAAGGGACAAGGATTGCAAAAATTAAAAAAGCCTCTATTACGACTTTATGATAAAATAATATTCAGCAAAATACGTGAAGCTTATGGAGGTGAACTGGATTACTTCATAGGAGGAGGAGCTCTTCTGGATATTGAACTGCAAAGATTCTTTTATGCTCTGGGAATTCCCATGTACCAGGGTTATGGTTTGAGTGAAGCCTCACCTGTTATTTCTTCAAACGGTCCTTCAAAGCATCGTCTCGGGTCATCTGGAGCTCTGGTCAATAACATGGATCTTAAAATATGCGATGAGGAAGCTAATGAAATGCCTGTTGGAGAAAAGGGCGAGATAGTTATCAAGGGTGGAAATGTAATGTATGGTTACTGGAAAAATGATGCTGCAACTAAGGTTACAATCATAGATGGATGGCTCCATACAGGAGACATGGGATACATGACAGAAGATGGCTTTTTATATGTTCTTGGCAGGTTTAAAAGCCTCCTTATTGCCGATGACGGTGAAAAATTCAGTCCGGAAGGTATAGAAGAAGCCATGATGGAACAATCAAAATACATCGAACAATGCATGCTTTTCAATAATCAAAAACCTTATACTGTATGCCTGATTGTTCCTAATCAGCATGCTCTTAAGACTTATCTGGAGGATAAGAATATGACAGCATCATCTGAGGAAGGCAAAAGGGCTGTCCTTTATCTCATTGAAAGTGAAGTGAACGAATACCGCACAAACGGGAAATACGGCAAAATGTTTCCACAACGCTGGCTTCCGGTCGCAACAGCTATCCTTGAAGAAGGTTTTTCTGAAGAAAACGGCCTGATGAATTCAACAATGAAGATAGTACGGGGAAAAATAATAGACAGATACCAGGATCTTATCGATTTCCTGTATACAGCGGAAGCCAAAGCGATAACTAACGAAAGAAATATCGAAGAGATAGAAAAAATGAAACTGGGTTGATAAATACATATTACCTGTCTTCAGCTTTCCTGACTTCTCCCCTGAACCATATATACTGATCAGCTTCTTACATGACTATAATCAGTTTCAAAATTACAAAAATCTATACCTTTATAAATTGATTGAAATTCAAATGTCTGTATCATGAGTGTTTTATCCGGCTTAAATCCAGAACGGGTCTGGTTATATTTTGAGGAAATATGTAAGATACCCCGTTTATCCAAAAATGAAGAACAAATAAGAGAGTATCTTTTGCAATTTGCTCAAAAAAACAATCTTGATGCAAAAAGGGATACCATTGGCAATGTCCTGATAACACGCCCTCCATCACCGGGCTGGGAAAACAGGAAAGGTGTTGTACTACAAAGTCATATGGATATGGTAGGCGCGAAAAATGCCGCTTATCCTCACGACTGGTCAAAGGATCCCATTATTCCCATTGTGGAGGGGAACTGGGTTAAAGCAAAGGAAACAACACTTGGTGCTGATGATGGTATAGGTATTGCCGCTCAGATGGCTATTCTCACAGATAAGGACCTTAAAACAGATCTTGTTGAATGTCTCTTCACTGTCGACGAAGAATCAGGAATGACAGGAGCGGCAAATCTGCAATCAGATTTTTTTTCCGGCAAAATACTTATCAATCTTGACTCTGAAGATGAAGGAATACTTTATATTGGATGTGCCGGAGGTATTGATACGGTGGGTATAATGAAATATGATACAGTGCCGGTTAAAAAAGACAGTGTGGCACTGGAATTATCATTAACAGGACTTCACGGAGGACATTCAGGTGACGAAATACACAAGGGTTATGGCAATTCGGTTAAGATCATGAACAGGTTTCTCTGGAATCTTTCAAATAACTACAATATTTCAATTAACAGATTCGACGGTGGGAACCTCAGAAATGCCATTCCAAGAGAAGCCTTTGCTACAATAGTAGTTGAAAAATCATATTCAGAACAGGTCAAAAACTGGATTGATAGTTTTCATTCTATCATACTTGAAGAATTCGGTGAAATTGAAAAAGGGTTAAAAATATTTGTAAAAGAAGTTCATCTGCCTTCACACGTCATGGACGAAGACCGTCAAAAACGTCTCCTCAACAGTATTACAGCCTGTCCGCACGGAGTAATTGCCTGGTCGAAGGAAATGGATAATCTGGTTGAAACATCAACTAATCTTGCATCTGTAAAATTTAAAAAAGATAATACCATAGAGATAGTGACATCACAGCGAAGTTCTATTGAATCCTCAAAATATGATGTAGCGGCCATGGTCGAATCATGTCTTAGTCTTGCAGGTGCAATAGTTACTCATTCTGAAGGTTATCCGGGATGGAGACCAAATATTAATTCCGAGATACTTAAAATAACACAAAGCTCTTATGAAAAACTTTTTGGCAAGAAACCTGATATCAGAGCTATTCATGCCGGACTGGAATGTGGTCTGATCTATCAAAAATTCAAAGGTATAGATATGATCTCTATAGGTCCGACTATCCGTGGAGCACATACACCGGAAGAAAAACTGAATATAGAGACAACCCTGATGTTCTGGGACCTTCTTCTCGATATCCTCGACAATATTCCTCTTAAGGAATAAATAAATCAGTCAGTCTGGTATAACATTAATCACAGAGAACAAACTCTTCCTTTCCGGCAGAACAGAGAGGACATTCGTAATCATCAGGAAGATCATCAAAAGATGTTCCCGGTTCTATACCATTTTCCGGATCACCTTTCTCGGGTTCATAGATATAACCACATAACTGACACTTGTAACACTCCATCTTTATTGTTAATTAAGTTATTTATAAATATCTGAATATCATCAACACTTTTTTGTCAAAAGGCATTTTCATTGAGGAAAAAATCTTAGCCCTAAATTGATTTGTCTTCGCATAACTCAATGAGCACTCCGGAAGCGGAACGTGGATGAATAAAAGCAATATCCAATCCCTCTGCCCCTTTTTCAGATTTCTCATTTACCAGTCTGATCCCTTGTGCTCTGGCATCGTCAAGTTGTTTTTCCAGCTCATTGACTGCAAAAGCTATATGATGGACTCCCTCCCCTTTTTTTTCAATAAATTTTGCCAAAGAACTTTCCGGATCAGTGGATGCAAGTAACTCAATCCTGGTTGTACCAATTCTGAAAAATGCCGTTATCACTTTTTGTGAAGCTATTTCTTCTGTTTTATAACATTTAATTCCGAATATCTTTTCATACAACTCAATGGATGACTGTAAATCCTTTACTGCAATACCAATATGCTCTATATGTGATAATTTCATCCCTTTTCGTTCAAATAAAAATTAAAAAACATTAAATGAGTATCAGGAATCATACACAATATTTCATTAATTTTCTTCTATCAACTGATAATCAGAAAGGAAATTCAGTAGGTATTTCAATATCAACCTCTTTATCCACTGGTTTTTGCGCTACCTGATGCACAGGATTTCCATCAACAAAAATAGCCTTGAAAGGAGTAACAGGACATGCATATTCACATTGTCCGCATCCTACACAAATGTCGGTATTTGTTTCCGGAATCCTGAGATTACCTTCGTAGGGCACCATGTATACTGCCTTGGTTGGACAAGCTTCTGCACAAGCGCCACAAGCTGTTTTTTCAGTTTTTACGATACAATTATCCTTAATAAAATTTACTTTCCCCAACTGTGTCAGTCTTTTTGCCTCAAGGACAAGTGGACGAAGGGCATTAGTCGGACAAACTTCGGTACAACTGTTACAATTGTAGTTACAGAATCCTTTGTGGTAATTCATTACAGGCTGCATTATACCAGCCACTCCATATTCCAGCCAGGCTGGCTGCAATACATTTGTAGGACAAACAGTTATGCAAAGTGAACATGCTATACAGTTTTTCTGCAAATCTGCTATTGACCCGGCTCCCGGCGGGCAGACAGGAGATGTCTTGTTTTCTTTTACTGTTGAACCTTTGCCGGGAACAGGAACATTGCGGTCCTGACTCTTTAATGAAGCAGGAAGACCAATTAACATTGCAAGCGAACCTGCTATAAACTTCCTTTTACCCTCATCTGTCTCTGTATTCTTTTCATTACTATGCACAATCCCGTATGACAATGCATTATCGGGACATATTTCAATACAATTAAAACAATCAACACAGCGGGACACATCAATATTATAATTAAGAAAATCAATACAAGATGATTTACAACCTACTGCACATCGTCCACATCTGGTACATTTGTTCTCATCGAATCTGATCCTGAAAAGTGAAAATTTTGAAAGAAATCCGAGAAAAGTACCTACCGGACAAACGGTATTACAATATAGACGTCCTTTCGTTAGTGAAAGAATTCCTATTAAGAGGAAAAAGGCTGCCGGTATGGCATATACCTGAAGGTGGTATGCTGTCAAAGGAATATGATGGAGGCCGTACATGTCGAATCTGTTGAGAATAACTGCAAAGAAATTATTTATTATCACAACAACAGGTTTCGCAAAGAAAGTCATGAATCTGCCAAAGATACTGTACGGGTCCAGAAGGGTTAACATATAGAATCCCCAGATCACTGAGACTAGCAATGTTATTCCAAGAAGTGAATATCTGAAGATTGTAAAAGGTTTTTTATACCCGAATCTTCTGAATTTCTTTCTGATTCTTCCACCAATCCTGCTGAATATGTCCTGGCCTATCCCAAGAGGACATAAAAAGGAACAATATGTTCTGCCCGTAAGAAGAGTAAGAACAAGAACAAGAGCAAAGCCAGCCGATAATACAGTCTTCAGACTAAGGTACGCCAAAACCGATGGCACAAATTGAAGACTCAAAAGGGCTTTTATATACTTCTCGGGAATAATATTCTGTAAATCAACAAAAATTATGAAAAAACAAATAAAAATCAGAGTTGAAAACAGTATACGGAATTGTCTGAGGAAACTTGCTTTCATTTAAAACTACATTTGTATCCTTTTAATATTCAGTGACTCAATATTTGTTGTACCAAGTCCCATTTTAGCAGCAAGAGGTATATGCTCTATCTTTTCAAGCTCCACTCCGAGTAATTTTGTTGCAGCAGTATCCGCTGCCACCCAGTCTCTGGCTATTATTTGTGATTTCATTTGCACTATATCCTGACGGGACACCCCCCTTGGACCGTTGCGAAACATCACATTATAACAGTCAAGAATGTGTATTACAGGCTTTTTCTCGAAAAGACCATAGTCAGCGATGCACTGATCAAGATTATTTGAATGCCACCATCTTCTGTCCCATATGACACCCATCATATTTTTCAGACACCCGGTCATTCTGGTAGTATCATGATCTTTCAGGATAGGGACATTAACAAAGACATCTGTATCAAGAAGTACTTCATGAACCTTTACTTTCTTTAATACCAGTGCTCCCGGAATATTAACTTCCTGATAATACCGTTCTGAATGAGCCGGAACAACCTTAGCCCCTGCTGCTTTTGCAGCTCTTTCTATACCAGATGTCCTGTAACAGCTTGGGCCATGATCTACTGAGTTATCAAAGACATAAACTTCTTTTGCTCCCGCCCTGAACACATGTTCAATGACTCGTGTGACAAGAGCAGGATTAGTACAGGCTGCATAATCAGGAACAACATCCCATCCTATATTGGGTTTAACAAGAACTTTCTGTCCTTTCTGAATGAATGTACCCATTCCTCCAAATTCCTGGATCCCCAGATCAAACATGGCTTCTGGAGAACCTCCCATAATAGCTACCATATCATATTCGGCACTGGCCATCTCTGCCGGCCATACCTTATCGTATCCTCCCAGGCTGAAAGCAGCACCTGCTGCCAGTCCTGCACCTGCTGATTTTTTAAGAAAGTCTCTCCTTTTCATAAGTCTGTTTTTTTTGTTTTTAATTATCATATGAACCCCGAAGGGTTCATGCAAGTATAAGCCGAAAAATACATTTTTTTTTTGTCTTTCCTCAATAAAAACCTTTTGGAATTTTCAATTTAATTGTAATAATTTCCTGTATAATAAAAAGAATGATTGCCTGAAAAACTTACTTCAGATATATATCTTTGGTCCGGTAAAGTATTCAGAACGGCAAGGTATGAGGAATAACGAAACAAAAATATAATTAGATATGAATAAAACTAGCTCTATACGATATATAAACTATATTTTGGGAAATTATTTATTGTAATCAAGATTATCTCCAAATGCCGCAAACAGTATATTTTTCTACAGCTTATCTGCCTCCTGCAGAATACTTTGCCAGACTTTTACATTATGATATCGCCTTATTGGAAAGAGAAGAAAATTACCTTAAACAAAGCTATCGTAACCGGTGCTATATCCTGTCTGCCGGCGGACCTCAGATGCTGACTGTGCCGGTATTGGCAGGAAGTCGTCATAAAACCCTTATAAAAGATATCAGAATTGATTACACAAAAAGATGGCAACAGGTTCATGTAGGAGCTCTTGCATCATCCTACCGCTCATCTCCTTTTTACCTGTATTATTCAGAAAAGTTTGAAAAAACAATCCTTAATAAATACGATTTTCTTCTGGATCTTAACATGGATCTTATCAGAGAAATACTTACAATATTAAAAAGCAATATAACACTTACTTATACTACTGAGTTTATTAAAGCGGGAAACACTGACAACGACTTTCGCTATAATATTAATCCAAAATTACCATCAAAATACAGGCCTAAGCCCTATCCTCAGGTTTTTAATGTTAAAGATTGTTATCCTAACCGTTTGAGTATTGTGGACCTTATTTTCAACGCCGGCCCTGAGACTGTGAAATACCTGTAAGCGGTACTTATGAAATCAATTTTCAGAATAAATAAAAAAGGTGGGCACCCATATAGCATAACCCACCTCAAAGGAAGTCATTCAAAGTAATCAGTATCCGAATTTATATCCAAAAGTAACACTGAAAATATTCCTTGAAACCCACATATCAGATATGGCAGTTTCACTGTAAGTGTCATACAGAATGTAATTCAACGGATTGTAAATATTGGTATATCCGAGATCTATATTAATATTTTGTTCTCTGAAACCTATACCACAGGAAAGTGAATTATATTGAAGTTCTCTGTTAATATCATCGTTTTGTATGGCTCTTCCGTAAAGACTGTAGCCTCCGCGAAGATATATCTTGTTCAGCCTGAGTTCAGCTCCCAGTCGTAGATTGTTTGATGATTTAAGACTGTTTTTTATCTGCTGGTTTTTCAGGCTGTAGTCATAACTGTCGTTACCTACTGTTGAAAAACGGGCAGCGCGGTAATCGGCAAACTCATATTCAGCACTTATAAGAGCCAGCTTTTTTATCTGAAATGCCGCTCCGATCATTACTCTGAAAGGAGTTGTCAATGCATAATCAAAACCCAGGATATTATTTGAAGCCTCCTGAAGCCCTCCTTCATCAAAATGAGCCGTCATATTATCATAGGCTTCTTCATGGATACGGAAAATTGTGGGTGAATGAAATGCAAATCCTATTCTTAGTGCTTCAACAGGTTTATATATTGTACCCAGTTTAAACGTAAATCCTGTACCGGTATTATCATAATCAAAAGTATAACGGAAATCCCTGAACCCTGAAAGGTCAGAATATCTTGAAGGCAATTCCTCATCAGTGGTTTCCAGATGCTCATAATGACTGGTATACCTGAGGCGGCTGATACCCAGGGTAGCTCCAAAAAACAGTTTGTTTGAATAATTACCTCCGATGGATATAGCATGTTCGCCTGTTGATCCGGAATAGTCAACATACCTTGTAATGGTTTGTCCGTATACAGAAGCCTCTTCTCCATATCCTGAGTATACAGTTCCCCACTGGTCATTATAACCGGAGACTGAATCAATCACATAACCAGTCCATCCCAGATAAGCATCGGAGGACATATCGTCAACGGTATATCCGTTATTGTACTCAGCCCAGTAATCAGCGAGGGAGCTCTTGTCACCCACTCCGTTGATAACAGCTGTCTGGTTGAAGTTATTTGTTTTATTAAAAGAGTATCCCAGATTCAGATTGATCAATCCGGTTTCGGAATTATTTCTTATCAGATTCATTACAAATCCTGCCTGGGCCAGATTAAAATCATACATATAATCATCTGAACTGTCGTATTTAAAACTTGCCCTTGTATTAATATGGAACAACTGAGGTGTCATAGTTATTTCTGATGAGCGGAACACTCCAATTCCTGCCGGATTTTGTGATAGTGTTGACAAATCGCCTCCCAGTGCTGTAAAGGCTCCTCCCATAGATGTAAATCTGGAAGATCCTGAGTAGAATAACTGTGAGTATCTGAGAGCATCATCAACAGTCTGGGCAAAATTCAGAGAATATACTGAGAGCATCAGTGATAATATCAGCAATATTTTTTTCATGATTGTATTATTTTGGTTAAAGGCAGACCACCACTCTGATACAGAATGAACTGCTAAATTTTCAGTAAATTATATCATATATATTACCTCCTGCCTCCGGAAGAAGATCTTCCTGACGATCCTGATGAGCCGGAAGAAGAGCTTGAAGAGCCTGATGATGAACTCCCTGAGTATCCGGAGCTATAGCTGCTTCCGGAGTATGACCCTCTTCCTGATGATGAAGTTGATGATCTGACTGAACTTCCTGATCCTGAAGAGAAACCTGAGGAACGCTGTACACTCTGTCTTGAAGGAAGCGAATAGGTACCAGATGAATTCCTGTTAACTGAAGATGATCTGCTTTGTGTTGCTGATATTGATCCTCTTCCGGTATTCGTATTTGTCCTGGCAGGAACATAACTATCAGGACTGGTTCCAGAATTTGTCCTTGTATTGGTGTTTATTCTTGTGTTATTATATGAAGGCCTTGTACTAACCCTGGGATTAGTATAACTCGGAGTATAATTTCTATTCACACTGTTGTATTCAGGTCTTTCAACAGATGTATTTCTGTTTGTTTCTGTATTCCTTCTCTGGGTAGCCGGTACAGTGGTCCTTACAACATCCCGTCTTTCTGTAGTTCTGACCTCGGTATTACGTGTATTCTGCCTGTTATCCTGGGTAGAAACATTAGTTCTGCGGATATCTCCTGTTGTATTCTGCGGTACTCCGGCAGAAGTACCTTTGGTATCATAGCTCTCTCTTCTGGCTGCTGAACTTGCAGAAGTGGGTGTCAGTCTGGTATTATATACTGAAGAGTAGTTACTTTGTCTTTCCCTTCGTCCATATTCTATATTGCTATCTGAATAATAAGATCCGGGGTAGTTTCTCCATCCACCGTAATAATAAGGAGAATAACTGTAAGGATAATATGAATAAGGGCTGTAATATCCGAGATAACTTCCATAATAACCTCCGTAATAGTAATCAGAATAGAAGGGATCGTAGTAAAACGGATTATAATATGAACTGTAATAATGGTAGGGATATCCGAAACTAAGACTCATTGAAGGATACCACATCGAAGATGAATAATAGAAAGGGTCTCTCCAGTAAGGGTAGAAATAATTCCCGTAAAACCTGTTAAGTCTTCCGGCATATGAATAATCATCATAATAATAATTATTGTTAATTATTGTCCCTGCGCCCTTGCTGTCCATAACCTCTTCATAATCAAGAGCGTCATAGTATTCGTCTGACATAAGGGTATCTGAAGCATAAATATTATCATAATACTCCGCTGATTTCAGATCGCGTTCTTCTATCTGCCGGCCAACTGTTTGACGCGTTACCACAACCGGCTGATCTGAAGCCTGGTAATAAATATCATCATATTCAACTCCTGTATAAAGGGCTGAAGTACATGAAACTGTTGCCAGAAGAGCGAGGATTGATATGTAATTAATTGCTTTCATTTTTACTTTCCTGTTTTATTTATTCAATTAAATAGAAACAAATATTGTACCAAACAACAATAAACCGTCTAAAATTAACAAACAACAAGGTTCTTTTTAATCAACCACAGAACCCTTTAAACAATTCCTGTATCTTCAGGATAAGGAAATTTGTCATATCATGCGAGTTTTCAAACCAAGGGGCTTTGAGAGACTGTTTTACAGAGAATTCAATCTGAAACGAATGTCTTATGCCCATTTATCCAAGTCATAACATACATTTCAAAAATAATAAAAAATTGAGTATAGTCAAGCGTACTTTTTTATAATGTAACTTTTTATCTATTTTTACGCCTGCAATTTTTATATATCTGAATCAATTAGTTTATCAACAATATGGCGAAGCTCTTAACAAACAGGGATGATAATTATGCTCAGTGGTATAATGATCTGGTTACAAAGGCCGATCTGGCTGAAAATTCGGTAGTAAGAGGATGTATGGTCATTAAACCCTACGGCTATGCTATTTGGGAAAAGATGCAGGCTCAACTGGATAAGATGTTTAAGGCAACAGGTCATGTCAACGCATATTTCCCGATTTTCATACCAAAATCTTTTTTAAGCAAAGAAGCAAAGCATGTTGAAGGTTTTGCCAAAGAATGTGCTGTTGTGACTCACTACCGTCTCAAGAAAGATGAAAAGAGTGATGGAGTAGTGATTGATCCCGAAGCAAAGCTGGAGGAAGAATTAATTGTCCGTCCAACCTCCGAGACTATCATCTGGAACTCATATAAGAACTGGATTCAATCATACAGGGATTTACCCATACTGATCAATCAATGGGCAAATGTTGTAAGATGGGAAATGAGGACCAGATTGTTTCTCAGAACATCAGAATTCCTGTGGCAGGAAGGGCATACGGCTCATGCCTCCAGAGAAGAAGCCATTCAGGAAACAGAAAAGATGATCGATATATATTCTGATTTTGCTGAGAATTACATGGCACTCCCGGTTATAAAAGGATATAAATCAGAAAACGAACGATTTGCCGGTGCAATCAATACCTACTCCATTGAAGCTCTGATGCAGGATGGGAAATCCCTTCAGGCTGGAACAAGCCATTTCCTCGGACAAAATTTCGCCAAAGCTTTTGATGTGCAGTTCACAGACAAAAACGGAAAACTTGATTATGTATGGGCAACTTCCTGGGGTGTCTCTACAAGGATGATAGGTGCTCTTATTATGGCCCATTCCGATAATAACGGATTAATTTTACCTCCTAAGCTGGCTCCGGTTCAGGTTGTTATTATCCCTATTTCAAAAAATACCCAACAAGCTTCTGAAATATCAGAAGTAGCGGTGAAAATCAAGGATGATCTCATATCCAAAGGCATTTCTGTCCGCTATGATGACCGGGAAAACAACACACCCGGCTGGAAGTTCACTAATTATGAGTTCAAGGGCGTACCTGTCAGATTAGCTATTGGCCCACGCGACCTGCAGAATAAGACAGTCGAAATAGCACGCAGAGACACTCTTGCCAAAGAGACAATCCCTGTACAAGATGTAACAACACATGTCATAAAACTACTGGATGATATTCAGGCAAACATTTATAATAAAGCCCTGAATTTCAGAAATGATAACACATGGTACATTAACAGCTGGGAAGAATTTACTGATATTATCGAAAACCGCGGTGGTTTTATAATGGCTCACTGGGATGGTACCGTAGAAACTGAAGAAAAAATCAAACAGGAGACCAAAGCAACTATCAGCTGTATCCCTATTGACAGTAAAGAAGAAGAAGGAAAGTGTATCTATTCAGGGAAACCTTCAAAAAGACGCGTCCTTTTCGCCAGATCATACTGACCCAAGACAGATTGAACAAAAAGACCATTCTGGATTATTTGTGAATTATTATTAAATTAGGTTCCATATTTCCATTCAAATAATTTAACCTATGCCCGATCCGATCGAAAAAAAACAAATGATCATCTCTACTCTGAATGAGAAATCCGTTCTGAAAGAAAAAGTCTACGATAATACCTTAAATTCCTTCCTTATTGCTAAAGATATACTGAAAAACCTGGCCAAAGATATCAATTCGAGCCTTACAGGAATTGATCCCAGAATCAAATTGGAATATACTGACCGAAGCAACTTTGATGCCCAGATGAAAGTGGCCGGTGACATAGTATTCTTTAGTATGCACTCCAATATTTTTCAATTCGACAGGGAACATCCGGCCTGGAAAACAGCCTACATACAAAAAAACAAATACAATGCCTATTCAGGTATCATTAATATCTATAACTTCCTTTTTGATTCCTTTAAGTATTCCCGTATGGATGACCTGGGATATCTGATAGCAAGGATTTTTATCAATCATGAAAACCAGTATTTTGTTGAAGGAAAGAGACAAATGGGAATGCTTTTCACAAACTATGGCAATGAAGAAATAAGCAGGGAATCATTACAACTTATTATTGAAACTGCCATCCTTTATGCTCTGGAATTTGATCTTCTCGTCCCTCCCTATGACACTGTGAAGATTGCAACTGTTGGACAGGCTGAAGCGAAAATACAGCATTCAAAACTGATTACCGGCAAACGCCTGGGATTCCAGTTTAATTCTGATGATGTTCTTGAAAACAATGCTCATGCTACCTGATGTGGCTTGTAAAAATAAAATACAGAGAATCCTCAGGACCATTGATCTTCCTGGTCATTCTCTCTCTTAACGGAATAGCTTACAGCCAGGAAGCTTCCGTCAGAAAACCCTTACAGCTTATAAATCCTCCCGGATCAATCACAATAAGGAATATTTTTATTCCTGAAAGAATATACGGTTCTTTCTATAATACTCCCAGGCCTCCGGTGACAGATCACCCCGGCATCCAGCATGACCTGTACGATTCACTTAGATTAAGGGCCTCAAAGTACTTGCTTACAAGAAAATTATATGATTATGTTATTGTCTCCAAAAAACCCAGTACCTTAATACAACTAAGAGAATCGAGTGAGACAAATTTCCTCCCATTTGCCGGGAAAAGAATAAGAAAAATTGATATAGTACGCCTGGATGTTTTCGGGTCGGATATTGACAATCCTTTTGACCCCCAACCCAATAAGCTCGAGAATTTGCTGAACAAGACCCATCTCAACACAAATGAATTCATCATCAGAAAAAACCTGCTTTTCTCTGAAGGAGACAGCATCTCCCCTATCAGTCTTAGTGAAAATGAAAGAATACTGAGAGAGCTACCCTTTGTAAGTGATTCCAGAATAGTTATAATACCTGTTTCAGAGAAAGATGTTGATATTTATGTTATTACAAAAGATGTCTATTCTCTGGGAGCTGCTATAAATTACAGTTCCATTGACAGAGGATCTTTATCTGTTTTTGAAAAAAATGTATTGGGAATAGGCCATGAATTCAGGCTTGATCTTCCTTACGACCAGGAATTACCCGATTCACCGGGCATCGGACTAAGCTATAATATTAATAATCTGTTAAAGTCGTTTATCGATCTAAATACTTTCTGGCATGACGGCCTTGGGGAGAAAACCTATGGATTCAATATAAACCGGAAGCTAGTTAGTTCCGCAACAAAATATGCCGGAGGAATATCACTAAAACAAATTATTACTTCAGAGGATCTCGACACTATGCAAGTTGCCGAATCCTTGAAAATTAATTTCCAGGACTACTGGCTATCCCGCTCTTTCCTTCTTGACCGGAAATCGGTTACACGTTTTATTATAGGTCTGAGATACACAAATAATAATGCCTTTTCACATCCTGATATTCTTCCGGATTCATATTATAATCTCCAACAATACAAGATCTTTCTGGCTTCTCTTTCATTTTCGCGTCAGCGTTATTACAAGACAAACCTGATTTATGGCTATGGAATCACTGAGGATATTCCCTACGGTCTTCTCGTTGATGTAACTACCGGAAAAGAGATAAATGAATTCAAGGAAAGGATATATGCAGGAGTCAATTTATCTTCCGGCCATTCCGTTAGTCCAATAGGATATTTTTATTCTTCAGCCGGTATATCAACTTTTTTTAACGGGAATAAGACAGAGCAGGGCTTATTGATGCTTAGGACAAGTTTCTTTTCAAACCTCAACTATCTGGGCACTTACAGAATGAGGAATTTTGTAAATCTTGATTATACAAGAGGATTTGGCCGTTATTCTGATGAGTATTTGTTTATTAATAAAGAACATGGCTTCAGTGGTTTCAGCAATGATTCTATCAGAGGGAACCAGAGATTATCTCTGAATATAGAGTCTGTGTTCTTCAGTCCGGCAAATTTTTACGGTTTCCGGTTTGCTCTCTTTGCCTATGCAGGAGCTGGTTTCCTTTTCGGCACCAACCAGTACATCACAGAAGGACATGTAGTCTCATCATTAGGAGCAGGTATAAGAATCCGAAACGATAACCTTGTTTTCAATACTTTCCAGATAAGGATCGGTTTCTTCCCTAATCTGCCATTGAATTCGAACATCAACTATCTTTGTATCTCAGGGGAGCATTTACTGAGACCTGCCAATTTCGAACCCGGTCCGCCCTCTGTTATGGATTATAAATAAGGACAGCTCTTCTCATGCTTGATGATTTTCTGAAATATATCAATACTGAACTATCAGTCCAAAAAGATGATAAAATTCTTCTGACAGTAAGCGGAGGCATTGATTCAATGGTAATGAGTGATCTCTTTTTCAGGGCAGGGTATATAACAGGGATAGCTCACTGTAATTTCGGTCTGCGCGGAAAAGATTCCGATCTGGATGAAGATCTGGTAAGAAAGATGGCTTTATCAAAAGAAATACCTTTTTTCTGTGTGAAATTCAAAACAAAAGAATTTGCTGCCCAAAAAAGGATCTCAATACAAATGGCTGCCCGGGAATTACGATATGAATGGTTTGAAAAAATAAGACAGGAAAACAAATACGATTACATAGCTGTCGCACATAATCTTAATGACAATATTGAAACTCTGTTGATAAACCTTGTCAGAGGAACGGGCATTGCCGGTCTTACAGGAATGAATCCATCGGAAAACCGGATCATAAGACCACTTTTATTTGCTGAAAGGCAAACAATAGATGATTATTGCAAAGAAAACACAATAGCATACAGGGAAGACATTACCAACAGGGAAACAAAATATGTCAGAAATAAAATCCGGCATCTTGTCATTCCTGTCTTAAAGGAAATCAATCCTTCCGTCGAAAAAACCCTTAATGAAACAGCATCAAGATTATGGAAAACACATGAGATTGTATCTGCTTATATTGAAACCATAAAGAAAGAATTATTTGATATATCTGATGACAATATTATTGCTGATATTAAAATGCTGAATCAATATATCACTAATGAGACTATTCTCTATGAACTATTCCGCCCTTTCGGGCTGACTGGTTCAAATATGAATGACCTGATAAATATTATTTCAGGAGAAAGCGGAAAACAATTATATACACGAACACACAGGCTTGTTAATAACAGGGGTACAATCATCATCACTGAATCAAAATCTCACACCGATGCCAGATATACAATAAATTCAATTGCTGATTTCAAAACAATTCCCTTTGTGATTTCTGCCCGGATTGAGAACATTAAATCGGGATTCAGTATTTCAAGGGATCCATGCACGGCTTTTATAGATATGAATATGGTATCATATCCAATTGTAATCCGGTCGTGGCAGCCTGGTGATTTTTTCTATCCTCTGGGAATGATTAATAAAAAGAAGCTCAGCGATTATCTTACCGACAGGAAACTCTCAAGGCCTGAAAAAGAAAAAACGATGGTACTTGAATTAGAAGGTAAAATTGCCTGGGTCATTGGTAACAGAATTGATAACCGCTTTCGTATAACTGATACGACCAGAGAGGCACTTATCATTGAAACCAAAGGATAGGATATTATAAATCTGACAATAATCCCCCTGAATTTATCTGTCTGAGTTGACTACAATAAAATGCTATTGTTTGCTTTCCTGGTCTGCTGTCTGCTGTTAATTGTTTTTCAGTGTAATCTGTATTTTAAGAATCTGTTTTTCCACTCTTATCTATTCCATAGATACCCCTGTTGACAAGCAAGAGATCAACCATTGTGATCGCTGCTGCTGCTTCAATAATGACCGGCATCCGGAGAGCAATGCATGTATCATGCCGGCCCTTTATTTTAAGCTTTTGCATTTCCTCTGCCTGAAAGTTATATGTAAACTGTTCTTTACCTATAGATGAAGTAGGTTTCACAGCGACCCTGAAAACAATATCATTACCGTTGGTTATTCCTCCGTTAATCCCTCCAGCATGGTTACTTGCAGTTTTCCCGGCAGCATCAGTGAACGGATCATTATGAACAGATCCCCGCATCGATGCAGAGGCGAATCCGGAACCAAATTCAATACCTTTTACGGCAGGTATTGAAAAAACAATATGGCTTAAAGCTGATTCGAACGAATAAAAGAATGGCTCACCAAGTCCTAAAGGTGGATCCTTTACCACACACTCAATTATTCCTCCGACAGAATCATTATCAGCAATAGCTCTGTTTATAGCATCTTCAATATCTTCTGAACCTCCTGCTGATAATAATTTTGCTGTTATATTCTTCCGGCCGTATATCTTTTTTGCCACAACGCCTGCAACAACCATACCCCAGGTAATTCTTCCGGAAAAATGCCCGCTCCCTCTCAGATCAGAAAAGCCTGAATATTTCATTCCAGCGACAAAATCTGCATGACCTGGTCGTGGTATATTGTCGAAAAGAGAATAATCAGAAGAGATCTTATCCTTGTTACGGGTAATAATGGCAAGAGGTGATCCTGTTGTATACCCCTGATACACTCCGCTTATAAATTCGGGCATATCAGATTCTTTACGGGAAGTAGTACCACGGGCACCGCTTTTACGTCTTGTCAGATCAGGAATAAAATCTTCCGGATCAAGTGCTATTCCCGGAGGGCAACCATCTATTATAACTCCTGTATCAGAGCCATGAGACTCTCCAAAAAGCGACACTCTGAATAAAACACCAAATGAATTCATATTACAACTATACCTTTTAAATAATCTTTGTAAAAACCTATAAGCTCTCTTACAGGAATCTTTTCTACCACTGGTTTTTCAATTCCTTTTATAAAAACAAAATTCATCTCAGTACCCGTCCTTTTCTTATCATGGACAATCATTTTCTCCATTTTTTCCGGAGGAATATTAATATCTCCCGATAGATTGTACCTCTTCAGCAAATCCGTTATTCTCTCACAATCCTTCCTGCTTATATAATCTTTCCTGTATGAATATAGAGTTGCCATTTTCATACCTGCTGCCACTGCATATCCATGTTTTACTCCACTGAACAACTCAACGGCATGTCCGAACGTATGACCGAAATTCAGTACCCGCCTGAGTCCGGCTTCCTTCTCGTCCTTTGCGACAACTGAAGCTTTATATCTTATGGCTTTCGAAACAAGTGATGTCAGCAGCTCTCTTTCTCTCCTCATTATAGCTGCAGTATTGTTCTCCAGAAGATCAATTATCGATCGGTCTCCAATAATACCGGTTTTAATAAGCTCGCTCATGCCTGACAAGTATTCATCGTCCGGAAGTGTCCGCAACATTGTTGTATCACAAATAACAAACTCCGGCTGCCTGAAAGTTCCCAGGACATTCTTGACAGAACCTGCATTGACTCCGGTCTTTCCTCCCGTACTGGCATCAACCTGAGAAAGAAGACTGGTGGAGACATATCCTGCACGGATACCCCTCATATATACAGAAGCAAGAAATCCTGTAACATCACAAACAACACCACCTCCAATACCAAGAATAAAACCGGAACGATCAATACCTGCTTTTAATAGTTTTTTTGCAAGTGAATCAATGATTTTGAATTGTTTACTCTTCTCTCCTGGCTCTATCTTAAGAACAGGAATGTCAGGAAAATCATCTCCGTAAATATCCGCAATATTACTGTCCGTTATTATGACAGCATCTTTTTCAGGTAATAATTTTACCACTGCCTGCCATCTGCCACCAACTACTATCCCCGATACCGAATCGGATGTTGTAATAATTATTTTTTCCAAAACCTCAGATCAATAAAGAATTTATAATAATACCCGGGAATATTTCTATATAAGGAGTTCCCGGAAGATATTTTTATTTTCAGCTAATATACAAAGATAAAATCATTACCTTAACAGCAGCACTATATGTTTAAATGAATGACCCTGAAAGAAAGATACAGACTAACGATTGATTATTTCATCGAAAATAATCCCATGCCGGCTACCGAACTTGAATATCGGGACCCTTTCGGACTGCTTGTGTCTGTAATCCTTTCAGCCCAATGTACAGATAAAAGAGTTAACATGATCACTCCTGCATTACTGACCAGGTACCCCGATGCCCACTCAATGTCGGAAGCCGGTAAATCCGGCATACTTGAATTTATCAAATCATGTTCCTACCCTAATAACAAAGCGAAACATCTTTCCGGAATGTCTAAAATGCTTGTAAATGAATTTGACGGGAAAGTCCCTTCTGACCCTCTGTTACTTCAAAAACTCCCCGGAGTAGGCAGAAAAACCGCCAATGTAATTGCCTCGGTCCTTTACAATAAACCGGTAATGGCAGTTGACACTCATGTATTCAGGGTATCAGAAAGAATCGGACTTACACATAATGCGAGAACACCTATGCAGGCAGAGGAACAACTTACAAAAAACATTGCTCCGGAAATAATCCATAAAGCTCATCATTGGCTCATCCTTCACGGAAGATATATATGTAAGGCCAGAAAACCTTTGTGTAATCAATGTGGCCTGTCTGCATTCTGTAAATATTACAACAACATAACCGAACTATCCTGATTTTATTAATCAACTACCGGTTTTTACTTTCATTAATTATATAATACTTTATAATTTGTTATTTTTAAGCACTATTTAAAATCGTGATCTGATGGATTACAAAGAGAAATATATGCAACTTGAGGGACAATACAGAGAGTTGCAGAAAGAACTTGAAAAGCTCAGGTCTGAAAACCAGACCGGCCATTCCGATTTAGAGATGGCCTCAAATGTCAGACAGGATATGAGTGGGTTTATTGAGGAAATTCTTAATACTATAAGCAGCTATCTTGCAATATTCAGACCCTCAGAGGATAATGGTTTTTATATTATCAATTTAAATAACAAAACTGAAGAAACAGAACTCATAAAACGAGAAAATGTTTTAGGTAAATATATCACTGACACCCCTCTGGGTGACCGGAAAAAACTGATTGAACTTCTGCAGCAGGTAAAGCAGACACATAAAGCACACAAGCTGGAAGCATCGACCAGCGGAAATGATTCTGAAGGCTATTATATAGGATTCCCTTTAACAACAGGGAACATTATGGTAACATGGGAACCAGGTCAACAACAAAAAATTGATGATTATATACAGAATCAAACCAATTTATTCCGGACATTTTCCGAAATGATGCCCGGTATGATGTATGAGGTCGATCTGAATGGAAAAATTTTATATGGCAATAAAAAAGGACTGGAATATTTCGGTACAACTGCTGATAGTCTTGAGAATGGCATATACATACAAGAAGCTTTCCTGGACAACGGAGATCTAATGCTGCGAAATTTGCAGGCCTTAAAATCTCCTGATGATATTTCCAGCAATGAATATTTTCTGAGGCGATATGACGGGAATCTGATACCTGTAGTAACTCATTCTTTTGCTGTTTTTCATAACGGGGAAAAAATATGCTACAGAGGTACAATAACTGATGTAAGCAAACATAAACATATTGAAGCTCAAATAATAAGGGAAAAAGCATTTCTGGAACATCTTATTAATTCTACTCCAGAGGCTATAGTATTAACTGACCTGACTGGCAGGATCACAATGGCTAACAAAGAATTTACAGATCTTTTTGGCTACACCTATGAGGAAGCAATTAATGAAAACATAGTTAATCTGGTAGTACCCGTCCGACTCAAAGAAGAATCCCTGTCTATCACAAAACTTGTTTCTCTTCATAATAAAGAAGTTAGGCAAACGGTAAGAAAAGATAAATACGGCAATGAAAGACAAGTTTCTCTCATAGCTACAGAAATAACGGTTAATAATGAACCTGTTGCACATGTATTTATCTACAGGGATATCACAACAGAAAAAAAGAATCAGCTC
>JAAYDB010000064.1 GCA_012729475.1 Bacteroidota bacterium | reverse complement strand
GTGATCCGGCAGGGTCTGTAAAAGAAGGAGATGTTATTGTCTTTTTTAATTTCAGAAATGACAGGGCCAAAGAACTGACTATCGTTCTCACTCAAAAAGACATGCCAGAACATGGAATGAAGATGATGCCATTGTATTATTGTACCATGACACCTTATGATGCTACATTTAAAGGGCTTCATGTGATTTATCCCAAAGAAAATGTTACCAACACTATAGGAGAAATTGTTTCAGAAGCAGGTAAAAGGCAGTTGCGGATAGCAGAAACAGAGAAATATGCCCATGTTACCTTTTTCTTTTCCGGGGGCAGGGAAGAAGTTTTTCCCAATGAAGAGAGGATATTAATACCCTCACCTAAAGTTCCGACATACGATCTTCAACCGGAAATGAGTGCATATCAGGTTAAGGATGCAGTGGTAAAAGCTATTGAAAGTGAGAAATTTGATTTTATCTGCCTTAATTTTGCCAATGGCGATATGGTTGGTCATACAGGTGTTTATGAAGCTATTATGAAAGCTGTGACCACTGTCGATGAATGTGCCGGAGCAGTAGTAAAAGCTGCTGTCGGGAAAAACTATGATGTTCTTATCATTGCTGATCATGGGAATGCCGATCATGCATTAAATGATGATGGTACACCTAATACAGCTCATTCCCTTAATCCGGTGCCTTGTATACTTGTGACCAGAGATTATAAAGCTGTAAAAGAGGGGATACTTGCCGATGTGGCACCAACTCTTCTGACTATCTTGGGAATAGATATACCTCCGGAAATGACTGGTAAAGTTCTTGTATGAGTGTTGCCGGATCAGGTCATAATACGTGAAACAATGTGCCGGCTTATTCTTAACCTTATTCATGCAACGTATGTTACGGATTGATGATGTGATTTTTTCTCTTGATATTATTGAGAAGAAGTTCAGATGTAACCTGGTTCGTTGTCAGGGTCTGTGCTGTCGCTATGGGGACTCGGGGGCAGTATTGACAGCAGCCGAAGGGCAGATTCTCCAGGAAATATGGCCGCTGATAAAACCTTTTTTAAGAAAAGAGGGGACAGCGGTTATAGAAAAAGCAGGTACAAGTGTGGTGGACAGTGATAATGACCGTGTCACTCCTCTAATTGACAATAAGGAGTGTGCTTATACTATCATGGAAAAAAAAATTTTCAAGTGTGGTATTGAAAAAGCCTGGGAAGAAGGTAAAATCTTGTTCCAAAAACCTCTCTCCTGCCATCTGTTTCCGGCAAAGATCAAGCATTTTTCAGGTTTTACAGCTGTAAATTACCAGGAGCTGGCAATTTGCAAAAGTGCTCTTTCCGAAGGCAAAGCCAAAGGCACATATCTCTATCAGTTTCTAAAAGAACCACTTACAAGAGCTTTCGGAGAGAAAATATATGCAGAATTGTGTATTGCGGCAGAAGAACTAATAAAACAGGAATTATTAAATACTAAAAAATAATTTTTATGCCATATATAAGGTCTTATTATCAGGCCTTCGTTCT
>JAAYDB010000063.1 GCA_012729475.1 Bacteroidota bacterium | reverse complement strand
CAGAAAATGTGTTGCAGGGTCCCGAAGACAGCCTGACATTACTCTGATATTTCTTACGGGCCGTGAAACCGGCCCGATATAAATAACCCCGGGCAGACAGCCCGGGGGGACTGTCTGCCCCACGATTATTCAGCCCTGAAAGGGGTGAATAATATTTGATTCTAATGAAAAGAAATTTAACTTTGAATTATCTCGCCGAATGATGAATTTATACTTTGTGATATGTCAAGTTACCGTCAGTTGCTGTATCATAGTGTAATAAGAACAAAGAACGGTAAAAAAAACCATTGGTTCCAGACAGGCTAAACAGCTTTATGCCTATATAGCCGGTATTATTAGAAACAAGAAAATCCATCTCTACAGAATCAATGGCATTGAAGATCATATTCATATTCTGACAGATATTCATCCTTCAATTGCATTAGCCGATTTTATAAGGGATATTAAGGTAAGTACTTCCGTCAGGATGAAGAACTGCGGATACTTTCCTTATTTTGATGGTTGGTCGGACAGATATGGTGCCTTTACATGTTCCTGGGCAAATGTCGGGAATATTGCTGAGTACATCAGTACCCAGCAGGAACATCATAAGAAAGAGTTATTTATTGATGAATACCGTAGGTTAATAATTTAATCGGGAATTACTATTGATGAGAGATATTTCCTCTGAGAGCTTATTCAGCACCTTCGGCGCTGATAGTTGTGTGGATATCCTACCGCCCCGGGCTGTCAGCCCGGGGTTATTAAAATATGGCGCCTTACGGCGCCTTCTTTATTTATCGTCAATGTAACCTGTCATAATTTTTATGAATTAATATCCTGCCTCCTGACAGACAGAGAACTTTAGCCGTGAACAGGTACCCTGATCTTTCAACTAAGCGGGAATGACTCTGTCCATCGCCTGAAGAGAATATCATAAATACTATAGTATACAGATCCGTCTGTGGTAAAAGAAGAGTACAACAATTCGTTTTTTATTAAGGAATTCAGTGAGCGAAGCACCGTTGAAGGGCTTCCAAGCTTATACCTGCCAATAAAATCCTTCGATGTGGGAGCTGTCACAACTCCCTCGTGGGCAACCGCTTTCAATAACTGCCATTGGGGATTTGTCAGCATACTCCTGTAATTAAAAAATATGTTCTCCTGTTCTTTCAAAAGTTTGTAGGCTTCTTCCTTCCATATATTATCATTGATCTTTTTTTGTCCCGTGGCGAATACCCTGTTGCATATAAGTTGCACATAGTAAGTGTGTAAACATGCCCAAAGCAACATGTCGTCGATTATTTCGCGCGTAATACCTATGCCCTTTCTGCGGAACCACTCAGCTATAAAATTGTGATACTCACATTTGTCAATTTTGTCGATCCCCAGCACTGCCGTGCTCCGGTAAAAGGGTCCTGAAGGCAGACTAAACATTTCATTGATAATATGTTGCTGGCTTCCGGCAAAAATAAAACGGACATTTATCATGTGCTGGATCACGGAACGCAGCCAGGCATCAATATTTTTTTCCGGATACCTGGTTATCTGTTGAAATTCGTCTATCGCAATAACTATATTGAAATCCTGTTTTTCCAGGAATTGCATAATTGAGCTGATATGCATTTCAGTATCCACCTGTCTTAGTTCAAAAGATGCCTGTGGCAGGTTAGTCAAAGGGTCGAAGCTAATTACCGGACGCATTGATTTGACAAAAGTCCAGATTTTCTTTCCCAGGCTTTCTTTTTCCGGAACAGCATTCAGGATAGCTGTCGTTAACATGCTTAAAAAACCCTGGAGGTTTTCTGTTGCAAGAATATCCACATAAATCCCTTTCCACTCTGCAGGCAGGTTGTAAAACAGATGTTTAATCAGTCCTGTTTTTCCTATTCTTCTGACAGATGTCAGAGTAACATTCTGACCATTCTGAATGTTATTCAATAAACGCGTGGTCTCGTTTTTCCTGTCACAGAAGTAATCAGGGCAGTGATAGCCTGAAATCAGGAAGGGATTTTCCGGTTTTCTCATGACATTAATTGATTATGATTTATATTTTGCAATTTACATAATGTAAATTACAATTTGTTTAAGATCAGATAATATTAGATTAATAAAACACAAAAAGGTACATCCAATAAAAAAACAATCCACACACTGGAGTACATGTTTCTGTATAACTGTCAATTAATCCATCTTCAACCTCTTCACCCTCTTCAACTTCTTCAACCCAGCTAAATTTGCCGTCAGCCAGGACAGTCAATTTGATGGCAACCCTTCCAGGGTTGTTGTTATGGTATGGTGGACATTTCCCGGGGAGGAACCCGGGTTATCAACTACTTATCGTGATATGTCACGATAAAAAAACCCTTCGATTAATGAAGGGTTTTATTTTAAAGTTGGCGACGACCGGATTACATCCCGCTTCAGGCGGGACTCACGCCAATGCAGTAACAATTTAAAAACACCTCCTGTCTCTTTTGCCATAGTATATTAGCAGGGTTATCTTATCCGTTCCGGGTTATGTCACAAAAAAAACCCTTCGATTAATGAAGGGTTTTATTTTAAAGTTGGCGACGACCTACTCTCCCGCGAATGCAGTACCATCGGCGCTGACGGGCTTAACTTCTCTGTTCGGAATGGGAAGAGGTGGAACCCCGACGCTATAGTCACCTGAAGGTCTTTAATATTATAAGACATAAAGGCTAAAAAGTTAATAAAATGCACCCTGAAAGTTCACGGGTAATTAGTACTGCTCGGCTTTGACGTCACCATCTTTACACCTGCAGCCTATCAACGTTGTAGTCTTCAACGACCCTTAAGGGAGATCTCATCTTGAGACGAGCTTCGTACTTAGATGCTTTCAGCACTTATCTCATCCAGACATAGCTACCCTGCGATGCAGCTGGCGCCACAACAGGTACACTAGAGGTCTGTCCAACACGGTCCTCTCGTACTAGTGTCAGGTTCTCTCAAATCTCCTACGCCCACAACAGATAGGGACCGAACTGTCTCACGACGTTCTGAACCCAGCTCGCGTGCCACTTTAATCGGCGAACAGCCGAACCCT
>JAAYDB010000062.1 GCA_012729475.1 Bacteroidota bacterium | reverse complement strand
GGGGTGATCAAAATATAACTATATAACCAAAATTCAAATTATCATGAAAAAATCAATTCAATCAACAGGAAAAAGTTTAACTGAATTATTCACTGTATTATCAGAAAAAGAAATTCTGGATATTAAAAAGATGATGCAAATCAGGGGAGGAGATGGAGAAGGTAGTGAGGGAGGAAGTGAACCTATTATTATCATTCCTCCTGGAGTATAATGAATGCTTTTTACATTTTTTTGCATTGAAATTCTAAATACAATTGTCGGATAAAAAACATAATTCCTTAAAAATTGTAAAAATAAGCAGGTTCTCAAATGAAGAAGATGGTTTTAACAGCCTCTTCTTTTTTTTTGTAGTGATTTTAATTAATTTTCACATCTGGTAGTATTTTAATTTATTTCTTACAGATAACAGATTGAAAAAGATAATTATATCAATTATCATACTATATTTTCCTTTGATTTTGATTCTTGTACCAGCTCAAAGCCCGGTTTCTGACAGTCATTTTCGAAGTTTTATTAAAACTTATGATTCCGGTGATCTTATTGAAGCTGAAAGACTACTGGTGTCGATTCTGAAAACTGAAAATTCATTATCTTCTGAATACAGGATAGCGATACTGAATAATCTGGGAGCAACCTGTAATCTTCTGGGCAAATATGAAGAAGCTCTGGAATATTATAACAAGGCTGAATTACTTTTATCAAATGAAGATAATCTGTCTAAGTTGCTGGGTGATCTGTATATTAACAAAGCTATTATCTATGGCGTCCAGCAATCTTTTCCCATGGCATCGGAATATTTCGAAAGAGGTATCCGTTTTTATCAGCGCCTGATAATTAACAATCCTGACAAAGATATATATTCAAGTCTGGCATCAGCATATCTGAATTATGGAAGAATGTTGATTACTTTTGGAGACTATAACTATGCTCTGGACTTGTTGAACAAGAGTGTTGAAATCAAAAACAAATATAATTTCACAGGTCTGCCTCTTGCATATATGAACATTGCCAAAACATTTGTTAATAAGAATTTATCAGATCAGGCAGAGAAATATTTTGCACTGAGTATCGAGAAATTCATAAATGATTATGATATAAATTATTTCAGGCTGGCAGAAGTTTATTTTGCTTATGGTCTGTTTCTTGATTCCCATAACAGGTATACCGATGCATTTGATATTCATAAGAAAGCACTGAATATATGTATATCTAACTATGGCCATAAAAACAGTCTCACATCATTGTCATACAAGCAATTAGGGGATCATTTCGCCGCCAGGTCACAGTATGACAGTGCTCTGGTGTATTATCAGAAGTCTCTTGCTGCCATTGTACCGGATTTTGAAAGTTCTGATATATTCACTAATCCGGATATTGATACATCATTTTTTAATCTGCGTCTGCTTGATAACCTTAAAAGCAAAGCAATGGTTTTAAGACAAATGTCAGAGATAACAGATGATACATCTATGAAAAACAGGTACCTGATATCAGGCCTTGAAACAATAGAACTGGCACTGGCCTTATCAAAAACTATGCGAATAGATTATTTCTCTGAAGAAGACCGTCTGTATTTTGCAGATAGCCACAAAGAAAGCTGCATCACAGCAATTAATATAATTTCAACTCTCATTGATCAGACGGGAGATGAATCCCTGACAGAAAAGATGTTTTCAATAGCCCAGGAAACAAAAGCTTCTGTGCTTAGAAACGAACTTACAGAAAATGATTATCTGTACAATGCAAGAATTCCTGATACATTACTAAAAAAAAGAACTGATCTGTCCGCAATGATTGCATCTTATAATAATCTTTTGCATAATGGATTACAGGGTTCAGCACCTGATTCAGCAAATATCTCATTATGGAAGGATGATATCTTCCATATGAACAGGGAGCTTGAAAAAATTAACTCCGTCATCAATAACGAATTTCCGGAGTACAGAGATTTTCTTCTAAAAACCGAACCTTTGCCTGTGTCTGAGATAAAGAGACACTTAGCCAAAGACGAGACTATTGTTGACTTTTTATTTGGAAGCAGGCATAATGATGGCACGCGTGATCTCTATACTTTCCTTGTAACAAGAGATAAAATTACTGTTCACAAAAACACCCTGGACTCTCTTTTTCATTATCATGCTGCTATCATATACGATGGACATAATATGGATTATCATTCAGGTGATCATACTGAAATTTTCCATAAATACACTTCTGCTCTTTCCTATATGTATGATAATCTTGTAAAACCTGTCAGAAAATTTTTCAGTGGTAACAAATTGATCATTGTTCCTGACGAAGAGATTTCGTGGCTTTCGTTTGAAGCATTCATAACAAAAAGATCGGATTATGAAAATGCAAATTATGAAAGTCTTAGATATCTGATCTACGATTATATTATTTCTTATTCTTATGCCTCATCACTTAGCTTCAGCAGTCTTAAAAAGGCTTTTTTAAAGACTAAAGTATATTCTTTTGTGCCACAATATGATAGTTCTCAAAGATATGGGCAGTTTTCCCAGGATTTGGCTGGTGCTGCCAGAGAAATAGAGTCTGTTTACCGACATTTCAAAGGGAAAAAGCATACAAAGGCAAAAGCTACAGAAAGTAATTTCAGATCAGCACTTAAAGAACCCGTTGTTTTTCATCTGGCCATGCATGCAATACCAGATACAGTCAATTCCAGATTCTCATATATGTTATTTAATTCTGCTAATGATAAAGTAAATGATGGTAAACTCCATAATTATGAGATTAGTCTGCTGAGGATTAATTCGCCTATGGTTGTTCTCAGTGCATGTAATTCAGGAACAGGTACACTATACCGCAGCGAGGGTCTGATGAGTCTTGCCCGCAGTTTCACTCTTGCCGGAGCTGCGTCTGTTGTAATGACAGTAAGGGAAGTGAATGATGAAACCAGCGAAGCGATTATTTCGAGGTATTATTATTACCTGGCAAAAGGCAGAAGAAAAAATGAAGCAATGCATTCAGCAAAACTGGACTTTCTGAATGACAATTTGCCATCACTCAAAAATCCATATTATTGGTCTGCATACGAAGTAGTAGGAGATACCACTCCTGTAGTAACCCGCCGGCCTGTATTGATTGTTATTGCTTTTTTCTCAGTGTTACTTAGCACAGGCTTTGTTATAGATCATTTCAGACGCCGAAGAATTTTTTCTGACCGCTCTTTGTAGTAACCGGGTTCATTAGCCAGTGTTCCAAAATGTCTGATGGCTTCAAAGGTATTTCCTGTTTTCAGATAAGACAGGGCAAGATACCATTCAGCTTCTTTACTAAATGACCCGGAGTTAGCAACAACAAGATCAAGTAGATTAATGGCATCGGAAAAATTGCCCAGAGCCATCTGGGTCACACCCTGGTAGAATTGAATATCTGGAGAAGGCTTTTCTGCATCCATAAGATCCGCAAAAACAGCTGAAGCACTTTCATACTCGCCGTTCCTGTAATTTTCAATTCCAATATTAAGAGCAGTGCCGGTAATACCTCCGGTTCCACGTGTTATATCTGATACTAAACTCACTGGTTCATAATATTTGCTGTAAAGATTTTCCGGTTCAACAGGCAACAGAATTGATCTTACAAGGAAAATTACTCCCATCAATGCTGCAGCAACTGATAAAGAGCGTATAATATATACTTTAGCTTTAGATTTTACCATAGAAATTTCTGCTGGCTTTTCTGAGATCTTACCGGTATTTTCCAGTGAAGATGAAACGAAATCTCTTATTTCCTGTCTTTTTTTATCTCTTAATCTGTCTCTTCCTTTATCGTTTTCCCAGCTACTTACCCACTCCCGGGTTACTTCATCCAGGTTATTGTTTTTAATTTCTTCTTCAATTCTAATTATTTCTTTATCAATTATTTCATCTGAAAAACTATTTGCAAGAGATTCTTTTATATACCTTTCATTGACAGTATTTCGTTGCCCCGACTCATGGTATTCTTCAACCGCCAGTCTGGCAATACGTTCTGCCTCTTTATATGAAGGATCATTTTTTACAGCCTGTATATCTTCAAGTGCTGTCCAAAACGCTTTATCATACTGTTTTGATCTCATCATTATTACTACTGGTTGTTATTAATATATATCCGAAATAATTGATTTATTTCAGTTTATCATCGATTATCTTTAATGATCTTTTTACTTTTTCAGCCATTTCAGCCTGTGCTTCACATTTCTTTCTCCTGATATATCCATAACTATATCCAAGTTCCTCAGCAATTTTCTTATGTGGTTTCTCCTGCCAGTACATCTTAAGGACCTTCTTACTTACAGGGTCAAGAGAATTGAACACATCCCGAATTATTTTTACATAGACCTTATTATCAATATGTTCTGCAACAATGTCGTTTTCCGGATAATTATTTTCATAAATCATATTATTGACATAGTTGGATGCCGCATGTTTTTTGGCGACTATTGCCTTCCATAAATTCTCACATACACAGTAAAAAAAGGTCATAAATTTACAAGTGAGAGAAAATTCATTAGAGTCAATTTTCTCAAGAATTATCATCAATCCTTCCTGAAAAACGTCCTTAGCATCTTCTGACGATCCTCCCATACGCATGACCATAAGACGTATCATAGGCATATATCTGTTTGACAGATAATGAACCACGTAATTTTTTCTTTGACGCAGACAATCAATTATTTCAGCATCGCTGTATTCTTTCACGCCGGTATGCTAACAGTCACATTGAACTAATGGAATTCAAATGTAAAAAAAAATCTTATTTTATTTCATAAAAAATGTTAAAACAGGGTAACAATTATCCTAAGATCTTTATTAAACTTATATATGGATTAATATGTGAAAGACATATTCCTGTAAATGACAAGTACTGGTGCTTCATTTTTCTTAAAAAAAGAAAGACGAAGGAGTGGTATATAATATATGTACGGATATGTGGTAGAAAGTCAGAAAATACTTTTTGATAACATTATTTGTATGGATAATTTGACGGATATTATTTTTGATAGTTCATGTGATAGCGGATTATTCTATTTTAAGGCGATAGAGAATTCAGGAGGGATCCCTTTTCAGCTAATATTTGGCAAAAGCATTGGGGAGGGTTATTATCTCAAAATAGGAGAAGGGATACTGAAACTATTGGGAATCCCTGCAGAACGATTTACTGAAAAATTGTTTCAAAGTATGATTATGGAAATCCACCCTTTATCTGATAATATTCCTTTTGATAGCCAGGAAGCCCGGAGACGTTTCTTAAATGGAGAGATAAAAAATTATAAAGCTGACCTGTTATTGATCACACCCACAAGTGACCGCAAGTGGATCAGAGATTCTTCTGTGCCAATTTTTGATAAGGAATCGGGGAAAGTAGTAGGAGCATTCGGAATACTGACTGAATTAAGCAATATACTACAATCGCATGTCAACGATGATCCTGTTCCTGACAGGGCAGAGGAGTACGAGCGATTGAAAGCTGCATTTCTGCAGAATATATCTCATGAAATAAGGACTCCACTAAATGCTATAGTTGGTTTTACTACTCTTCTTAGCGAACAGATCCCTTCTGATGACAGCAGGAGAGAATATATAGACATCATTTCGAACAGTGCAGATCATCTGGCAGAGGTTATAGATGATATTGTTGAAATATCCAAAATAGAAGCAGGAACGGTAAAAATATCCAAGGAAAAAGTGGAAATAAATAAACTGCTCTTAAAAATTTATGATCAGTTCAGCAGACCGGCCGCAGAAAAAAGTATTTTACTGGTGTTTTCAAAGATGCCGGACAAAAGTGTATCTGATATTCTGACTGACAGTAATAAAGTTTCGCAGGTATTAAGATATCTTGTCAATAATGCCATAAAATTCACTGATAAAGGGAAAGTTGAATTTGGCTACAGTCTGAGAGATGGTTTTATTGAATTTTATGTTTCTGATACAGGAATTGGAATTCCGGAGGAGTTTCAGAAAAATCTTTTCCGGCATTTTTATCAGGCAGAGAACAGCACTAATAGGCGTTTCCAAGGAACAGGACTGGGGCTGGCTATCTCAAAAGCTTATATTGAATTGCTTGGTGGCAGAATCTGGTATGAATCAAAACCTTCTGGTGGTTCAGTTTTCCGTTTTATAATCCCTGAAGAAAGGGCTGGTGAAGATATAATTTCTTTACTTAAATCTGAGATAACAAAGAATAAAGGATAAAAATTAACTCCAGGGTGACAAGAATTATTGATCAACCTGCTAATAGTTATCCTGTTTTCTGCATATTTTAAGATGACAGTTTATGAGTTTAACTATTCTTAACCTTAGGTTAAAAAGGCCAATAAAAATCAAATTATGTTCGTTCGAAAAGTGTTTATTTATGAATTATAAAAGTTGATGAAATGTTTTATCTTGGTATTCTGTAATTCAGTTAAATATGCTTTATATCATAATCCACTATTTATAATCAATAACTAAACCTGAGAATATGAAAAGAAGAAAATTTATCGAGATGACCTCCATGGGATCAGCAGCATTTGCCACTAATCTGTACATACCCACTTCCTTTCAGGACAGAAAACTTAAAATAGCTCTCATTGGTGCTGGATGGTATGGCATGGTTGACATGACAGCTGCTTTGAAAACCGGGAGAGTTGAAGTTATTGGAATATGCGATGTTGACTCTGACCGTCTTAACAGCAATGCCGATGAAATAGCAAAGCTTCAGGGACCCCGGCCTAAAACATTTAAATATTATAGTGATCTGCTTGATATGAAAGGTCTGGAATCTGTTTTTATTGCCACTCCTCCGCATTGGCATGCCCTTCAGTTTCTTGCTGCATGTGAACGCGGACTTGATATTTATAGTGAGAAACCTCTTTCTTATGATATCACAGAAGGCCTGGCTTTGGTTAATGCTGCAAAAAAGACCGATAATATCATCCAGATAGGTTTTCAAAGGAGACAAAGCAAGGCTTTTGAAAAATGTAAAGAGCTGATAAATTCAGGCAGAATAGGGAATATCCATCAGATTATTGCACAAATACATTATGATCCGGGACCACAGGATACAAAAATACAGGCCCCGCCTGCTGCTCTCGACTGGGATGAATGGTGCGGACCTGCTCCAAAGCTTGAATACAGACCAAGTATAGGGCATTATAACTGGCGCCTTGAGAAGGAATATGGAAACGGACACCTGGTTGACTGGGGAATACATTATATCGACCTCATCCGGAAAGTGATGGAACTCGATATGCCTGAAGAATTTCATTCCTCCGGAGGTCTCTATGTATTAAAAGATCAGATAACAACACCCGATACTCTGATTGCAAAAATGGCTTTTAAGGATATGCCGGTAATGTGGCAGCACCGTATGTGGGGAAATGGTGACGTTATGAGTGAATTTAAAACCGGAGTATTCTTTTATGGAGACAAAGGCACAATGGTATGCCAGGATTCTAAACTGGTAGTCTTCAATATGGGAAAAGAAGCAAAAAGAGAAGACATATCCTTACCTTCTCCTGCCATGCAGGATGACCATGTGGCTAATTTCCTGAATGCAGTGAGACAAAAAGATAAAAGCCTTATTGAAAGTAATCCTGAGGATGCTTTTAAATCAACTGCTTCTGTCCAGCTGGCAATGATATCTTACTATACCGGCTCAACAGTAAAATGGGATCAGCAAAGTAACACAATAACAGGTAATCCGGAAGCATCAAAACTCCTCAAAAGAGAATACAGGGAAAAATACAGGCACCCGTAATCAATAAGAGAATTGAAAAATAATTTATACCTGGTTTAATCACCACATGGGTATCATGTGGTGATTACTTTCCGATACAGAAATTACTGAATATACTGTCCAGTATTTCATCTGTAGTTATTTCACCTGTTATCTCACCCAGATAATGTATAGCCTGACGTATATCCAGTGCTATAAGATCTTCCTGAAGATTATTGTTTAACCCTTCTTCTACACGCGTAAGGCTTTCCATTACTTGAAGTAATGCCTCGTAATGCCTTATATTGGTGATAATTATATTTTCTGTATTAATCCCTGGTCCGGCTACTGATTCAATAAGGACAGTTTTTAGTTTATCCAGCCCTTCTCCTGTTTTTGCAGAAATAAAGATAAGGGAATCCCCCGGAAAAGTGTTGATATTTTCCCTTATATCTTCTATATTTTCTTTTGTAGCAATATCTGTTTTGTTAGCCAGGATTATAAGTTTTTTATTGATATTTTCAGGCTGAAGCCGTATGCTTTCAAGAATGTCATTTGCTTTACTGCTGCCTTCATTGATATCAATGACCGGCAGAACAAGAAATGCGTTTCCTATCTTTTCCCTGGTCCGGTTAATTCCCAGGTTCTCAATAATATCATCTGTGACTCTTATTCCTGCTGTATCCACAAAACGGAACTGGATGCCATCTATTATTACCACATCTTCAATAGCGTCTCTCGTAGTACCCGGTATCTCAGATACAATCGCTTTCTCTTCATTAAGAAGATAGTTAAGAAGAGTTGACTTTCCTGTATTCGGACTACCTGCTATAACTACCGGAATACCATTTTTAACCGCATTACCTAAACTAAAAGAAGATGCAAGGTCATGTGCCATTGACAATACCCTGGCGACTATTTCTGTAAGTTGCTTGCGATCTGCAAATTCTACATCTTCCTCACCAAAATCAAGTTCCAGTTCTATCAGAGAAGTAAAATGAAGTAATTCTTTTCTCAGACTCTTTATCTTATCGGAAAAAGCCCCTTTAAGCTGACTCATTGCTATCCTGTGGGCAGCTTCTGATTCTGATGCAACGAGGTCAGCTACTGCTTCTGCCTGTGAAAGGTCAAGCTTACCATTTAAAAAAGCCCTCTGCGTAAACTCTCCCGGACTGGCAGCCAATGCCCCGTTTTTAATCAGTGCTTCAAGTATCTTCTGCTGAATCCAGGATGAAGCATGACAGGATATCTCACAAGAATCTTCTCCAGTGTAGGAATGAGGCGACCGGAATATACTGAGAAGAACATTATCTATAGTTTTTCCTTCATATCGTATTTCCCCATATATAATGCGGTAACCCTTTTGCTCAGTAATACGGATTCCGGAGGCGAAAGGGAAAAATATCTTCTCAGTAATAGTCAGACTTTGTGGACCACTTACCCTTATTACTGCAATCGCACCGCCTCCGGATGTAGCCGGAGCACAAACTGTTTCCTCTGCTCTGTACATTGATAAAAGACTGTCAATGGACAAATGTATAAAACAAACAGGAACTTTATAATCAAAAAAATTACAAAGAATTATGATTTTTAAGTATAACAGCTGTCATCTTTCAAGATTTGCAATTGTAAAAAATGAATCATCAATTTCTACATTCTCTTTGAGATTGGTGAATTGGATTTCAGATTTCCGTCCATTCGAATGGTTTATTGCAGCCATATCTTCTATTGTATATTTTCCATTGGACAAAGGATAATAACTTCGGACCTCTATTGTTTTAAATAATTCATCGTCAAAATTGTAGTACTCCATTTTAGTCACCAGATAATTCTCTTT
>JAAYDB010000061.1 GCA_012729475.1 Bacteroidota bacterium | reverse complement strand
GGAGTGTAATTGAATCCTCTGATGAGAGAAGGATCACGCGGACCAGTGAAATCAAATTTTGAGATTTCTTTTTTCTGATCAGTACATCCGGTAATAAGCAGCACTGAAAGAAGAAAACAGAAGCCAATGGAGTTTTTCATAGTTTAGTTTATTGATAATTAAATAAAAATAGACATATTTAAGTTTCCATGCAAGAAACAGACCGGTTTAGAAATGCATCTCCTTTTGCTGTTCAGGTTTTACAATATTCTTAACTGCATTTTCGCCCAATCTTTCCTTAAGTTGTGTAAGGTAAAGACTTCCTGGACTTACATGTCTGTCCATCGATTCAACATGACCATTTGGTTTTGTCAGATCCTGAAAAAAGGTGTTAAATATAACTGCATTAACTCCAATATGTCCAAAAGAATAATTTTCTGCAGTTGGCGGACTTTGAATCAGGTAATCACCCTCACAATTCCAAAAAACATTATTGGCAGCTGACCAGCCCATTCCAATATTTTTCCAAAACCTTGCAGAAAGAGGAGCTTTCACATTATCGTAAAGAGCACCTGTTATCCAGTTTGCGTGTGGTTCGCTTGTTGAATATGGATTCTCGGCAACACAATCCAGAAATACATTTCCACTGGCGCCGGTGCCGTTAACAAATGAGTGTCTCCCTTTTTGCGAATAACATCGTTGCACAAACGACAACTGACCGCTTAACTGGTAGGTAAATCGCCTGGCACCGGCCCGTATTGAGACTGGCTCCCGCGATATACAATCCTGAATAGTGATCCATTTTGTACCTCGTGAAGCACTGACAACACTGCTTCCGAAATGCAAGGCACTAATATTTCTCACCCATGCATTTACGGTATTCGTTAAGTTTATAAATGTGAAATAGTGATTTTCATCGGCATAATATTCATCACCTTCGTAATGGAGCCGGTCAGGATCGTCCCAGTTTCCGCGGTCCATATTTCCATAAGAAGTTATCCGAACTGAAGGATCATATTCCGAAATGCCCCGAAGATTTTCAACTCCCACATTTTCAATTCTTCCCTTATCATCATATTTATAGATTTCTCCTCCTCCCCAACGTTCATCAACAGCACATAACACTGGTGCGTCAACTGTGATGGTGTTTCCCTCAATTTTAGTGATTACGCGGTCATAATCCGTATTAAACGGTCGCCATCTGTTTCTTCCGGCACTCTCTTCATCCAATCCTATTTCTTTAATGAAATCCTCATTCCCGACCCGACGGACAATAATTTTATCACCAGCTTTAAAACCCTTTGCTGATTGAACACTGAAATTTTGTGAACCAACCGGAACATAAGCATCTGTAATAGCTTGTTTTGTATCATCCTGTATTGAAATTCCTGATTCTCCTGAAATATTAACCAATGCCGACCTTCTTCCAAAACCTTGTCTTTCCAACGATGCACCTTTATTTTCTTCAGATACTTTATCCAGTTTCCCAATCAAGACGGTACCTACATCACTCATCCCTTCACCCCGAAGCACAACACCTGAGGCTTTTATCGTAATTGGTTTTTCCAGATTGTATGTTCCCATTTTCAAAAGCACTGCGCCCCTGAATCCATTAACATCTAATGGCAGTGCAGAAACACGGTCGATTGCTGCCTGAATATTGTCGGCGTTATCACCCAATACCGGCCAAACCGTTTCTTTTACAGCAACGTAAGGAATAGAAACGCCGCCGCCTTTGTAACCTGCATTTGAAAAATCAGGGATTTTATTACCTAAACTGTCGGTAACATACACGAGTTTACCATCTGTTCCGGGATAAACCAATGAAGTTGTTGGCGGAAGATCCTGGGCTTTAAGTGCAACAATAGAAGCAAAAAGAATGATCAATACAAAATAAAATTTAGCTGATTTCATGATATATAGTTTAGTTACAATTATTCAACATTACTAAATACGTTCTTAACAGCCTGTTCTCCAAGCCGTTCTTTTAATTGTGTGAGATATAAACTTTGTGGGCTAACGTGTTTATCCAACGATTCAACATGGCCGTTTGGTTTGGTCAAATCCTGCAGAGCTGCGTTAAAAATAACTGCATTCACCCCAATATGGCCAAACGAATAATTTTGTGCTGTAGGTGGTTGCTGAACCAAAAAGTCACCCTCGCAATTCCAGAAAACAATATTTGCACCGGCCCAACCAATAATATAATCCCAGAACCGGGCAGTTAGCGGCGCTTTCACATTGTCATAAAGAACACCATTCACCCATCGGTTGTGTGGCTCACTTGTTGAATAAGGATTCACAGCCTGGCAATAGAGATATACATTCCCACTAGCCTCAGGCCCTTGTAAAACGAATGAATGCCGTCCTTTTTGAGACAAACTTCTTTGCACCAAACACATCTGTCCATTCATCTGGTAAGTAAACCGTCTTCCTCCCCAACGCTGAGAAACCGGTTCTCTCGATTCACAGTCCTGAATGGTGATCCATTTTGTTCCGGCATTACTCTGTATTACACTATTTGTAAAATGTAGAGCACACATGTTTCTAACCCAAACATTTTGTGCGTTGCTGATATTAATGAAAACACCGTAATGGTTTTCGTCAGAATAGTACTCTTCTCCTTTATACCGGTACCGGGCATCCAGGTGGTCGCGATCCATATTTCCGTATTCTGTTGTTCTTACCGACGGATCATATTCAGAAATGCCCCTAAGGTTTTCAACACCCACATTTTCAATGCGCGCATCATTATACTTGTAAATTTCTCCACCACCCCAGCGTTCTTCAACAGCTGTGAAAATTGGGGCATCGACAGTAATTGTATTTCCCTCAACTTTAGTAATTATGCGGTCGAAGTTTATATTAAACGGCTTCCAACTGTTTCTTCCTACAGTTTCCTGATCAAGACCAATTTCATTTATAAAAGCTTCGTTCCCAATTCGTCTGACTATAATTTTATCGCCTGCCTTATATTTTTTGGCAGATTTTACATTAAAACTATTAGCGCCAACAGCTACATAATCGTCGGTAATAACTTGTTTCGATTTTTCAATTATTGTTATACCAGCCTCTCCACTGATATTGATAACACCACCTCTTGTTCTTTCTTCGGGTATTTTTCCAATAAGAATTGTACCAACATCGCTCATGCCTTCACCGCGAAGCACTATTCCTGAAGCGCTTATATTAAGTGGTTTATCCAGATTATAAATTCCCATTTTTAACAATACAGCACCTCTGAAACCATTGGCATCCAACGGCAGTGCTGAAACCCGGTCGATTGCTGCCTGAATGAGACCGGAGTTATCACCCAATACCGGCCAGACAGTTTCTTTTATGGCAACATACGGAACAGGAACTCCGCCGCCTTTGTAACCTGCATTTGAAAAATCAGGGATTTTATTCCCTAAACTGTCGGCAACATAAACCAATTTTCCATCAGTACCAGGATAAACCTTTGAGGTTGTTGGCGGCAGATCATGAACCTGGAATTCATTCTCTGTAATTTGTTGAATACTATTTCCTGAGTTTTGGGAATAAAAATTAGCGGCAATGACATTGGCGGAAAAGAAGAAAATAGTAATTGAGTAAATTATTGTTTTCATCAGTATATAATTTATTTTTTATGGTCTGATGGAACCACACATGATTGAACAATTATATTCTTATTGTGTTTGTGATTGAAGTCAATCATGTGGGTTTCATAATAGAGATAATAGGTTAGTTCAAATTAGGTTTTGTATTTACAAGAAAGTCATTTTACAAATTTGACCTTCAGGAAAAATCTTCATAAAAGTACTGTAAATAAATTTCAGGATACCATATCCGGCGGTAATAAAAGTAGAAAATATACGGATTCAAGACAAAATATTTGATCAAAATCAGATTAGACACAACGAATCAGATCTTACTTAAATATTATTTTGATGGGGCTATTGTATATAATAAAAAATGGTCATCAGCTATTAACTCTCTGACGACCATTTTCTGAGTAGTTTTCAGAATGGTAAAACCAATATTTTTTATTGGTTAATATTTAATACAGCTTGTTCGCCCAGTCTTTCTTTTAATTGAGTAAGGTATAAACTTTTTGGGGTAACATGTTTATCCATTGATTCCACATGGCCATTAGGTTTTGTAAGATCCTGTAAAGCGGCATTAAATGAAACTGCATTCACACCGATATGTCCGAAAGAATAGTTTTGTGCTGTTGGTGGTTTTTGAATTAGAAAATCACCTTCACAGTTCCAGAAGACAGTATTGGCTCCTGCCCAACCCATTATAAAGTCCCAGTAACGTGCTGTTAATGGTGCCTGGACATTGTCATAAAGTATTCCATTTACCCAGTAGCCATGAGGTTCACTGGTAGAGTAGGGATTGATAGCTTTACAATCAAGAAACACATTACCACTTGCAGTGGAACTTTCTCCCACAAAAGAGTGACGGCCTTTATAGGATAAACATCTTTGAACCAGACAGAACTGACCATTCATTTTAAATGTAAATCGTCTGCCACCGGCCCGGACCGAAACAGGTTCTTTAGACTGACAATCCTGAACAGTAATCCATTTGGTCCCGCCATTCGCTATCACAGCGCTATAGGCAAAATGCAAAGCAGTCACATTGCGAACCCAGGCATTTTTGGCATTGGTAAAACTGATAAAATTATAATAATGATTTTCATCAGAGTAATATTCTTCTCCCTGGTATTGATAAGCTCTTTCCAGATTGTCACGGTCCATGTTACCGTAGGTTGTGGTACGAACAGTTGGATTATAATCCGATATACCACGCAAATTCTCAATACCTACCTGTTCAATGCGATTATCATTGTATTTTAATAGTTCGCCTCCCCCCCAGCGTGAGTCGATGGCTGTAAAAATGGGGGCATCAACAGTAACAGTGTTACCATTGATATTAATAATTTCGCGGTCAAAATTGATATCAAATTTCCAGGCTCTGCTGTTAGTCGTTTCTTCATTCATTTTCAATTCTTTAACCCAGTCTTCATTACCAAAGCGTCTAACAATTACTTTATCTCCTTTTTTAAAATCCCGGGCAGATTTCACATTAAAACTAACAGCCCCAACCGGAACATAATCATCAGTAATTGCTTGCCTGCTGTCTTCCAGGGGTTCCGTTCCATTTTCTGCTCCAATGTTTATCAAATCGGGTCTTGCGAATCGTTGTCTTCCAGAAGCATTTGGATCCGGGGGAGGTAAAATACCATAAAGGATGGTTCCGATATCACTCATTCCTTCACCACGCAGAACAACACCAGAAGCTTTTATATAGAGCGGTGATTCAAGCTCATAGTGGCCGGATTTAAGAAGTATTGCACCCCTGAATCCTGAAGGATCGGGCGGGAGGGCAGAAACGCTGTCTATGGCTGCCTGGATACGTGCTGAATTATCACCCGGTACCGGCCATACAGTTTTTTTTGTTGCCACATAGGGAATAGGTATTCCACCGCCTTTGTATCCGGCATTGGAAAAATCAGGTATTTTATTGCCTGAACTGTCGGTAATATATACCAGTTTCCCGTCGGTACCCGGATATACCAGTGATGTTGTCGGCGGAATATCCTGGGCTGTACTGATAAAGCAGTTGAACAGGAATATTAAAGCGGCAAAAGAATAAGATAAGTTTTTCATCAGTATATAATTTTTATTATTAATGGTTTGTTAGCCTCAGGCCTGAGGCGGGAAAACTACACCTGCTAAAATGTATAGCGGACACGCAGGCTGAGTTTATCCCGTGGGGCTGGCAACTCACTTGAAAATGAATAATGTTCATTTGTGTTGATGAGGAATCAATCATGTGGGTTGCATGTTTTATTATTTAAATAGTTGTTGTGCAAAATCATGAAGAGATTTCCTCCATACCTGCCATTCATGGCCACCGGGAAATGAAGAAAATTCTACTTTTAATCCATTATCCCTGAATGTCTGAACCAGTTTCCTTGTAGGTTCAATTCTCGGGTCCTGTTCTCCCACGGATATATAAAACACTCTGAGTTTTTTATTGAAGGATTCCGGATTTGTCAGCAGACCAGGGATTACAGATTCAGCATCAAATGAGCTTTCACCTCCTCCCGGTCGTCCTATACCGCCAAACAAACCTGTACTGAATACTCCTACATAGGCAAACATATCTGTATTCCGGAGACCTGTATAGAATGCCTGTCCTCCACCCATGGATAATCCTGAGATTGCTCTGTTATCAGCACCGGTTTTCACTCTGTAATTATTTTCAATGAAGGGTATTACATTTTCAAAAAGCTCTTCCCTGAATACAGCCATAGCTTCATCATTATAACCGCCTGCTGCCATTCCGGGCCTTGATACATTTCCGTTGGGAATCACAACAAGCATCGGTTTTGCCTTTCCCTCAGCAATAAGGTTATCAAGAATAATGGCCGTTTTACCCTGGACGGCCCAACCCCTCTCATCCTCGCCTCCGCCATGCTGAATATAAAGAACAGGGTATTGCTCATTCCCTGAATTATCATACCCGGGTGGTGTGTAAATATTAATACTCCTCCATGTTCCGGTAATATTTGAAAAATAGTGTTTATGCCTTATATCGCCATGGGGGACATCCCTTATAGTATAAAAATCAACACCCGGTTCCGGTATATCAATGGCACTTGACATTCTGCCTGTCCCGTAAAAGGATTCGCTTGCAGGATCGGAGACTCTGACGCCGTTTATTACCAGCGAGTAGTAATGAAATCCGGGGTCAAGGGGGTCGGTGGTAACAGTCCAGATACCCTTTTCATCTTTCTTCATTTCATACATCTTAACGAGATCGATCTGAACATTATCAGCTTTTGGTGCATTTACAGTGAAAACAACACTCAGATCGGGCAGAATACATGGACACTGATCTGCCCTGATATTGGTAGGAGCCGGCATTGATCCTTCAGCGATCTGGCTGACAGCATCAAAGAAGGGATGAAAAAATAACAGGATTATTAAGAGATAAGAGAATAGCCTTTTTTTCATCATTTTATGTTTTAATAATTATTATTTAAGAGATCAGCCTGTTTGTCACGCTTTATTATGTAACCCCACAGGTATTGAGGGTTTCAGACAAAATATTTAAAAGAAATTCTTCCGGCAGAGAGGCGGATATTATTATTACTTCTTTACCGGAAGAAAGATTTCTCAAGACAAAATGTATTATTTGCCTGTGATCTATTTAAACATAAGTTGTGCCATATGGTACAAACTTCTACGCCATGTCTGAAATTCGTGACGTGTGTTTTCTGAAACGAAAGAAACAGCATTTATACCTGCTTCTTTTAATTCTGCAGCAGCGGTAGTAACGCCATCAGGATTTTCAAAGCTCCCACAGCTAAGGAAAATGAGTTTAACCTTCGATTTGTCCTTTATCTCATCCGGCGAATAGGTTCCTCCGCTTAATAGTCCAAAATGCGAAAATACTTCAGGACGGGCAAGAGTGATGGTGTGTGTTTCCATTCCTCCCATTGAGAGGCCGGCCATAGCACGGTTAGCCTGATCGGCTTTTGTCCGGAAATTGGCGTCAATATAAGGAATCAGTTCATCCACGAGAACTTCCTCGAAGCCGTTGTCCATCATTCTGGCAAAGCCGCCGGCAGGGCGGGCAGGACGGGCACCGGGAGCAGCGGCAGCACCGGGAGCAGC
>JAAYDB010000060.1 GCA_012729475.1 Bacteroidota bacterium | reverse complement strand
TTTTAAGGAAGAGGGTTGCAACTTTTAAATTTTAAAAATCGTGTTTTTCGTAAGAGTTACAAACAAGGTGCAAAAAACGAAGAGCCTGACAATTTTGCGCCGGATTAGATTGACCATCTGACGCCGGAAGTAATCCTTTATTAAATAAACAAATACAAAAATGTTATAAGGACCGGCTTAATGTGGTCAAGGCTTCAGGCTAATGCAGTAGTCTCGTAAATTCTTCGTATTTATCTTATAACGTTTTTAAGAAATTACACCGATTTATAGCTTTTCCGGGCTTTTTTGGGTTTTTTTCTCAATGCAATAAGTTTTAACTATTAGATTGTCAATAGAATACCGAACTTATGAACATCCCTATACAATCTTTTAAATATTGCTCAGAAGTTATTCAAAAAAACCTATTTTTAAGAACATTTTAAATTATATAATATGAGAATAAAACTGCTTTTTATATTCATCCTGTCTGTTCCCTCTCTTCTATATGTTACTGCCCAGCAGGCACATATTAACCTGGATTGGGATCCTCAGAAGAATAAGGAAAACCTTGTTCCCTTTTCTGCCAATGTAATTTCTCCTGAAGTTTTTGATGATAATACTGTCATTTTCAGATTGAAAGCACCAGATGTGTCAAAAGTACTTCTTACAGGAACAATGTTCGTGGGAGAGGAGGCAGGCAAACAGGTTCCGTTTACAAAAGAAAATGATGGTCTCTGGACACTGAAGATCGGCCCGCTTGTTCCTGACATATATCTGTATTATTTTATCATTGACGGGGTGAAAGTGGTAGATCCTAATAACAGCTTTGCAGGCTTTGCAGCTATGCCTCCGTTCAGCATGCTGTTTGTTCATGGTGACGGACCTGCATTCTATGATGTAAAAAATATTCCTCACGGGGCTATCACAACTCATTTTTATCATTCTGAGGTCACAAATGGTGAAAGGGAAATGCTTGTTTATACTCCTCCAGGATATGATAACACGAAGAAATATCCCACACTTTACTTGCTGGGAGGATCTGGCGACCTGGCTCAGACCTGGTATATGCACGGACAGGCTAATTTCATTATGGACAATCTGCTTGCTGAAGAGAAAGCAGTACCGATGATCATTGTAATGCCTAACAACCAGATGATCCACCGGTCGCATCCAAAGCATACTGATCTGACATTCAGTCTTATTGAGAGAGAATTCAAAGAGGAGATAATTCCTTTTGTTGAAAGTCATTACAGTGTAATCAGGAACAGGCACGGCCGGGCAATAAGCGGCTTATCAATGGGTGGGCGACATGCACAGTATGTGGGTTTGAACAACCTTGACCTTTTTGCATCAATAGGCATTCTCAGTGCAGCTATACCGGTCGACCAGACTCCGGCTCTGAAGGATCCCGAAATAAATTCCAAACTTGATTATCTTTTTGTTGGGGCCGGGACTTATGAAACAAGACCGGGAGCAAGACACGAGGTATTACATAATGACTTGGTCAGACTGAACGTGAAACATGAGTATTATATTGGCTCCAGAGGTGCTCATGATCTTATAACATGGAGACACCTTCTCTATTACCGTTTCTATCCGAATCTTTTCAGGAATCAGACAACGGAACGTTAAGAATAATTATTTGTATAGTGTAAAATATCAGTTTTACGGTCAGACTGCAAGAGCCGGTGCCCCTGACCGCTTGGCGCCGGATTAGATTGACCATCTGACGTCGGAGTTAATCCTTTGATAAATAAATTAATATTAAATGTAGTATTTCCAGTTAGTTAAATTCACATGGAAATATATCTGACAATTATTAACTATCCTTTTAAAAAAATTCTATTATGGCAAAATTATTTATCATAAAGAAATCTGACATAACTAAGCATTACGTTTTGCTCATAAGTTTGATTTTATTGAGTTTAATATCTTCATGTTTAAACAAAAGATAAGCTTCCGATTCTGAAAATCGTATTTCAAGTCCGGGCGAATATTCGGGCTATAGTGATGCTATTTACGCTGATGATTATGAAATGAGTTCTCAGTATGTAGAGATGAGAGATGGCACTAAGCTCGCGATAGATATTTACCGTCCTAAGGATACAATAACAGGAGAAGTAATAAAAACACCGCTTCCTGTTATATGGATGCACACCCCGTATAACCGAAGGTATAACGACAATAGGAAAGGAGCACTGACAGTTGATAACTACGCAGGTACTGCGAGCAGACTGATTAAATATGGCTACGTGGCTGCCACTGTTGATTTCAGAGGGCTTTTCGCATCCTACGGACATAATGAAGGATATAACCGCGGTGAATGGATCAGCTCAGCCCGGAATGATGCCTACGATATCACTGAATGGCTTGCCAGACAGCCATGGAGTAATGGGAATATAGGTATGTGGGGTTGTTCGGCCACAGGCGGCAGTCAGATGCAGGCTGCCACAACAGCTCCTCCACACCTGAAAGCTATATTCCCGATGAGTTTTGAATTCGATGTTTATGATTTCCGTGTACCTGGCGGTATTGCCGGAGCCAGAGGGGGCGTTCGGCCAAGGAGACCGGGAGATCCATCACCACAGGAAATCCGGGATGCATTAGCAGCACCGGTAGATGCCGATACTGACAGCATGTTGCTTAAAAAAGCAATAGCTGAACATGCCGGGACGATTGAAAGCGAAGGTGATCTACCCTTCCGTGATAGTTATTCTGAGAACCTTACTGATGAAGATTCAAAACAATGGTGGATCAAAAGCAGCCCTTCAACATATTTAGATCAGATCAATGCTTCCGGTATAGCCATGTATATGGCCGTTAACTGGGATGAAGGATCAACCAAACCTGGTCCTTTTTTTGCCATTAATAACTTCACAATACCGGCTAAACTAATTATAGGCCCGGGAGTGCACTGTGATTGGGCCACCTCTGAAAAACTTACCGGATTTGACATTACTGTAGAGGAACGCCGATTTTTCGATTACTGGCTCAAGGGTATCGATAATGGTATAATGGACGAAGACCCCGTGTATTATTACACTTATAACGCTCCGGAAGGATCTGAGTGGCGTTCGGCCAAAAAGTGGCCTCTGCAGGAAGAAAAAAGAGTCGAATATTATCTTGGTGACGGTTCTCTTAGTACTACAGAGCCGACAGGAATAAATAAAAAAGACCGGACTATTGTTACCTATGATGTCAGACCGGGTAATGTAACTGACGGAAAACTAGTGTATGAAACTGCTGCACTAAGCGAAGATGTCCAGGTCACCGGTCATCCAACAATCAACCTCTGGGTATCATCAACAGCCACTGATGGAGACTTCATTGCCTCGATCCAGGATGTAGCACCCGATAGTACTATTTCATCTTACAACGTTTATGGACAACTTAGGGCATCAATGAGAAAACTGGCCGAACCCCCTTATAACTATCTGGGATTACCATGGCATAGTTTTATGCAGGCAGACGTGATGCCATTGGTGCCAGGGGAACCGGTTGAACTTGTATTTCCTATTTTGCCGTTATCAATGATTTTTAAGGCAGGTCATAAAATACAACTTGTTATTAGTTTTTCAGGAAGGGGAACCCCCAGACTCGATCCGGCACCAGAAGTTACCATTTACCGTGATGCAAGTCATAAATCCTATTTAACATTGCCGATTATTGAATAGCAGTACAATTCTAATACCCTGAGAAAATTCTGTTTCCCCGCACTCGCACTCACACTGTTTCATTGCCACTGCAGGTATGGATAGCTCGTCCCTTCATCTATTGCCCATACCAAGGTGAAGTCCCATCCTTCAAATGTGGCCCTGCTGCATCATCTGCATAGTTGTTTTTATGGTGCCGTTTCTGGTATCATTCTGGCCGGTAACCTCACTGTCATAGTAGCTTGAGGTAACATCGGCATCCATATCAGCCCCTACCAGGCCACCGGTATTAATACCTGTCACTTTCTCTGCAGCATAACTACTGGTTAAATTGCTGTCGCTACCAGAAAATTAGCATATCAGGCATTCGAAAAACAGTTTTAATAGGTATATTAGCAATATCAGCATCTATCAAAATGAACAAAATGAATAAAAAGAATTATTACGGATTATCAAAAGGAAGAACCACATTAATACTCTTTTTGCTTATCTGTTCAGTAACAAAACAGCTGAATGGTCAGCAGAATAACGATTATGTAGATTCTATCATCGTTCATAAAACATTTCCTCTGATTTCTTACTTAAAACAGTCACCCGAAGTTTTAAAGACACTGCAAAAAACTTGCCATTGGTTTCGCCGGGCTCCTCCGATCGGCGGAGTCGGTTCCACGGAGTTCTGCTCCGGGGTTTATAATACCGTTTATTAATTATTTTCAAACTGGAAGTTTATAATTCTTAAAAAACATTAATTCATGAAGAATCATCTTAGTCAATTGTTGATTTTTTCCTTTCTCTTTAACATTTCTTTATCTGGTCAGGGCTCTGCCGGATCTGTAATTGTCATAACAAAGGAAGACATTGCAAAAGCAGGAACTTCAATACCTGTTACTGCTATCGGGGAGCCGGCAGGTTCGGTTAAACTTTATCCGGCCCGGTGGGTTGCCGCTTCAGGGGAGACACCGGCTTATGGAATTGTTGAAGGATCGATTTTCTCTGTTGATCCAAACGGCTGGCCCATCAATTTCAGGGTTCTTCTTCCTTCCCGGTGGTCACGCAGGGCCATGCAGCAGGGGGGAGGAGGTATGAACGGTACAATAACGGTAAGAGAAGGCAGAAATCCGGTGCTGAAGAGGAGTTTTGTATTATATGGCAGTGATTCCGGTCATCAGGGAGGAATGCCGGGCAGGCAGGGTTCAGATTTCCCCACCGGACCTGAAGGTGCTTCTGCAGATGAATGGGCCCTTAATGACGAAGCTGTTCGTAACCTGGGATATATGCAGATGAAAAAAACCCATGATGCCGCTATGGTGATTATTGAGAGGATTTACGGAGAAAGGCCGCAGTATAACTATTATGTGGGGGCATCTCAGGGTGGACGTGAGGGACTGATGGTTGCACAGCGTTATCCCGCAGATTATGACGGAATAATTTCGGATGTTCCTATCGTTAACTTTTCAACTCTGATGCTTGCTCCGGAGCTGATCAGGATACGGGAGATCCCATTGGAAAACTGGGTTACACCTTCAAAAATAAATGCTATAAGAGCAGAGTTCCTGAGACAGTGTGACGATCTCGACGGTCTGTCTGACGGAATCATAAACAACTATATGGCAGCACGAGCTATTTTTGATGTGACTGATGGTTCAGGACCTGAGGATCCATGGTCAGCTTTGCGGGCACCTGGCAACAAAGACCCTGATCCGGAGGATACTTCAGAATCGGCAAAACTGACAGAGGGGCAGATAGGAACCCTGGAATTCGTATATAGTCCTTATAAGTTCAAAAAACCCCTGGCTAATAATGTCAGATCATTCGGAATGTGGCTTCCTACGACAGCTCCGGATGATTTCGGGACTATTTCCGGCGAGAGGTTCAGAGGGCAGGAGGGTGCCGGTGAAAATGCCAGGATGCATGCATCCCTTGGTATCCTTGGTGTTAAGGGATTCCTGATGCAGGATCTTTCAGCCAATCCTCTTGATTATGTCGAAAATGAACAGATGATAAAGCGCAGAATTCAGATATCAGAATGGCTGGATGCCACTGATCCGGACCTTTCAGCATTCTACAGGCGGGGAGGGAAAATAATTGTTATGTCTGGTACGATGGATTTTATTGCTTCATCAGGAGCGCAGCTCGATTACTACCGGTCAGTGATCAGGAGAATGAAGCAAAAAAAGGTCGACAGGTTTGCCCGTTTCTATGTAATTCCACAAGCAGGTCATGGTCTGGGAGGCAGAAGCTACAAGGTTAACGGAAACGGGGAAACGGTTGAAATGAGGAACATACCATCGCCGAATCAGGATGATAAGATCGACCTCATAATATCGTGGGTTGAAAAAAATGAGGCTCCTCCCAAAACCCTTACAGTGAATGAAAAAGGGAGAATCGGAGTGAATAAACAGGGTAAAGGTTATATTATCTGTTCATACCCGGAGTATCCGGCCTATAAGGGTGGCCCTGCCGATGATGTGTCTTCTTATCACAGCATAAAACACTGAGATATTTTTATTTCCACCATGTTTCTCCTTCAAGCATATATTTTTCTCTGATAAGTTTTTCATTCAGGTCGAAGCCAAAGCCGGGTCTGTCACTCAACTGAAGGTGCCCTTTTACTATCATCTCCTTGTCGTATCCAAGAATATCCGGGTCGCCGTTAACACCCCTGCCGGCACGGTTCATAGGATTCATTATGAATGTTTCATGGGCTACAAATTCCCGGACTGTGGCGGCCCAGTTGGCCGATGCAATGGTAGCAATCGGACTGGCAACGTTATGGGTACAAACCGGGATGTAGTATGTCTCGGCAAGATCGGCAATTTTCTTTGCTTCAAGCAGCCCTCCGGCCATTGACACATCAATTTCGATCATATTCACTCCCTGATTTACAATAAAGGGCCGGAAGTCATCTCTGGTATATAAATTCTCTCCTGTGAGTATAGGTACCGGTGATTTCTCTGTCAGTTTGACCCATTGCTCATTATAGGCTATTGGCAGAGGGTCTTCCAGCCAGATAGGACGCATAGGGGCAACAGCATTGGCTACACGTAAGGCACTGTCAAAATCAAATTCCCAGTGGCAATGGACAGCTATGTCAAATTCCGGTCCCAGTGCTTCTCTCATATTAAAAAATCCCTGAGCAATTTTATCTACTTCAGTGTTTGAGAGCCTGCGGTTGTCAAGGCTGTTCCACCGCTGATCCCTGTCGATGTCACTCTTACATGCTGTCCAACCCTGACCCAGCATCAATTCTGCAAATTCTTTGCATGAATCCATATCCAGCATATTCCGGGGCCGGGCAGATGCATAGGCGCGGACTTCGTTTACATGACTTCCACCTCCTAATATCTTATGAACAGGTTGTTCCGTAATTTTACCGATCAGATCCCAAAGAGCCATCTCCACTCCGGTAATTGCATGGGTTGCAACTCCATGATTTCCCCCGTAATAGGAGGTACGGGTACTCATCTTGAAGATGAGATATTCCAGATCCAGGGGGTCTTTATCCATTAAAATCGGTTTGCATACATTTAGTACAATATCTTTGGCTCCAAGTCCGGTTTCGTCGTGATGACATTCTCCGATCCCAAATAATCCGGAATCTGTACTTATCTTTACAAGGGGGCTTACACGCATACCTATTCTGGCACGCACGCATTGCACATCAGTAATTTTCACTCTCCCTTTCAGAGGCTTTGCATAAAGGTCAAAATACGGGAAGAAAGCCATTACAGGAATCGTAACAGCTGTATTCCTTATAAAATCTCTTCTTTTCATTCTTACATATTTTTAGAGTTTATTATTTGATAAATTGTCTGGATCGTGATAATATATAATATATTTTTTAACTTATATCCGCGCTGCTTTTCTCCTGCAGCATGTGTGTATGTGAAACCAGGTCTGTGTTTTCAACCTGGTTTCGTTATAATTGATAGAAAGCTTAAATTTTAATTGCTGTCGAAATAATTCCTGAAAAAGAGTAATTCATATTTGACAGAATTAGTCCAGTAAGTCCAGTTATGGGCACCCGGCCTGACTATGTAATCATGTGGGATATTACGGTATAAAAGCTGCTGATGAAGATTTTTGTTCACCTCATAAAAAAAGTCTTCTGTTCCACAGTCAATAATGATTTCCAGTGAACCGGGGGTAAGAAGGTTAAGCAGGTTTATTACTGTATATTTTTCCCATCTGTCAGCTTGTTCAGCATATAGACCAAGCTTTTTTGACATGTCCCAGTTGTTGGGGAAGGGTCTTATGTCAACTCCTCCGCTCATGCTACCGGCTGCTCCGAATATGTCCTGATGTCTGAAAGCCAGGTATAATGCGCCATGACCACCCATACTGAGGCCTGTGACAGCCCTGCCTTTACGGGATTTTACTGTAGGGTACTTTTCGTCTATTGCTTTTATAAGCTCATCCGAAACGAAAGTTTCATATTTTGACTCCGGATCCACAGGACTGTCCCAGTACCAGCTGTTGAACCCTCCGTCCGGACAGACGATCATGAGATGGTACTGATCAGCAGCTTTTTCAAAACCCGGAGCTTTGCTGATCCAGTCAAGATGATTACCACTGTAGCCGTGAAGTAAATACACTACAGGCAAGGCACCGGCAGAAGCATGATTATCCGGGAGTATTATTACTACCGGCACATTTTTTTTCATTGATTTACTGTAAACCTGAATGGTATCTGTAACAGATGCTTCAGATACTGTTGAAACCAATAATGCCGCCAGAAAAAAGATCTTTCGTTTCATAAGTTTATTCTTTTATTTCAAAGTTCAAATAGTCTGTACCGCTTTGCCCCATAGACCTGATTCCCGGAAAATATATAAGATCAATTGAATAATCCATAGGGGTTTATGTTTTTCAATAATCTTTTGATAAATCTGCTCTGCCAGCAGAAGAACTAATAACACGAGTAAATATAATAAAACCTCCGCATTTCATTCATTTATACTTATAATCTTATCAAAAAACCAGCCCGAATTTTTTTTGTTTTTCTTCAGGTTACATTTTTCAGATTGTCAGCTGTTTCTTCGATGAGTTAAGAATGTTATCCCCAGGAAATTCGAATGAGACATATTATAAATTTTGAAGAAAAATATCTTTCACCATAAATAATTCACATACAATTGTATATAAATATAATATTTATTATTATTTTTCGACCCAAAAATAGAATGTTGTATTTTAAGCAGATCAACAGGACGGGGATTCATAAGAAAATAATGTTTTAACTAATACAAATCACTATGTTACTTCATCAGCAATTTGTCCGCATGGCAAAAAAGAATACCAGCAAAGTTGCGGTAAAGGACAAATCCACCGGACAAAGTGTTACTTATTCGAAAGCTCTGATAGCTTCAATAATTTTGAGTTCAAAATTCCAGAAATATGACAAAGGATTCATAGGAATAATGATTCCAACATCGGCAGGTTGTGTTTTGGCAACAACCGGGGCCTTGCTGAGTGGCAGGATCCCGGTAATGATTAATTATTCGACCGGAGCTGAAAACAATGCCAGATATGCTCAGCGGAAATGTGGATTCAGGACCATTATTACATCAAAAGCCTTACTGGAAAAGATTAATTGTCCTGTTATAGACGGGATGATATTGATTGAAGACATCATGAAAAGTGTTTCCACAGTGGACAAGCTGAAAGCGGCCATAAGGGCAGCACTTCCGGTTAATTTGCTGCTCAGAACTGTTCATGAGGGAGAGGAGAATGATACCGCAGTGATACTTTTCACAAGCGGTAGTGAGAAAGATCCGAAAGCGGTTCAGTTAACTCACCAAAATATTGTTGCAAATATTCAGGGCTTTGGAAATTATATCGGGCTTCATTCAGAAGATATTTTACTAGCTAATCTTGTTTTCTTCCATGTATTCGGTCTGACTGTCGATCTTTGGGTTCCCCTGTATTATGGTATGACGATGATCACTTATGCTAATCCTCTGGATTTTCAGACAATAAGCAAGATTGCCCGTGAGGAAATGCCTACTATAATGGTTGGGACCCCAAGTTTTTTCTGGGGATATCTACAGAAATCAGAGCCGGGTGATTTCAAATCACTTCGTCTTATGGTAGCAGGAGCTGATAAATGTCCTGATGCCCTCAGAGATGGATACAGACAAAAACATGGAGTTACTCTGCTCGAGGGTTATGGAGCTACAGAGACATCACCAGTGATATCTGTAAATTCGCGTGAGTTCAACAGACCCGGAAGTACAGGCAGGGTTTTACCAAATCTGAAGGTGCGTGTTGAAAATTTTGAGACGGGAGAAGAGTGTGCAACGGGAGAAACCGGAAAGATCATGGTGAAAGGTGATTCTGTGATGAGTGGCTATTTCGATGACCCCGTCCAGACTGCTGAAGTGCTGAAAGATGGCTGGTACGACACGGGAGACATGGGATATCTTGATGATGACAATTACCTCTGGCATGCAGGACGTTTTAAAAGATTTGCCAAGGTAGGAGGAGAAATGGTTTCTTTGGTCAGAGTAGAGAATGTGCTTGAGAAATATCTTCCTGAAGGTGCAAATTGTTGTGTTGTTGAGATAATTGAAGAGAAAAAAGGTTCATATATTGTTGCAGCAGTTTCCCGCGAAGTGAATAAAACAGAGATACTACGAAAGATGATGACAGATCTGCCTATCATTGCTTTGCCCCGGCAATTTGTAGTCATCAGCGATCTTCCTGTTATGGGGACAGGCAAGATAGATTTCCGTACTGTAACAAAAATGGTAGAGGAGATGATAAAAGAAACAGTGTTTGCCGGGAAAGTCAATTAAAAACAGATAGTGTCTTATATAATTTAATTTTTTTGGCAATGTTTTCCGGACCTTTGAATGGAGCCATGGAAACTTTGCTATAAAAAACTTTTGTCTGTTTCAGAAAATATCCGGAAAAATTAACTATATTTTGGTTAATATTTAAGCTGTTTATTTATGGTTTAACTGTTTCTTTACCAAAACTATATACATTATGAAAGAAAAATATCTGATCGCATCCATGGTAGTGTTGCTTGTTTTGTCATATTCATGTGCACCTGTTTACCGGTGTGGAGAACCCAGACCGGACAAAACTCCATTGACCTGGTCAAAGAATCTAAAGACTGTTATCAGAGAGCGGGATTGGTTGTGTAGCAGTCTCGAAGAAGAAGAAAAGGAAAATGAGAGTCTAAGAGAGGATATAAAAGGACTGAACGGGGAGATAGCTGAACTTACTGCGGACAAGGATGATCTTACAGCCCGGCTGAATGATACACAGAAAAAATATGATGACCTTTTCAATGAAAGTCTGACACAGGCTGAAAAACTCAGCACAGCTCTTGCATTGAAATCGGAAGAGCTTGATGCGAAGGAGAGATTACTGACTGAGAGAGAAAAAGCACTGGAGGAGATGAGGCAGCGTCTTGCGACTCAGGATTCAATTGCTTCCAGGTTGAATTCAATTCTCCATAACGCTCTTCTCGGTTTCGATTCAGATGAATTATCTGTTGAGATCCATGAAGGCAAGGTGTATGTGTCAATGTCGGACAATCTTTTATTCAGATCAGGCAGTGCCACAGTTGAATCGAAGGGGAAAGAAGCACTTAAGTTACTGGCTGATGTTTTGGATAAAAACCGGGATATTGATATCCTGGTAGAAGGTCATACGGATAATGTTCCGATAAAAACCGCAGTATATAAAGACAACTGGGATTTGAGTGTAGCCCGGGCAACATCTATCGTAAGAATACTGACCGATGATTACAAGATTTCACCTTTACGGATGACGGCCTCAGGAAGAGGTGAATTTTCTCCAAGAGCAAGCAATGACACAGCTGAAGGAAGGTCGAAAAACAGGAGGACAGAAATAATCCTATCGCCTAAGCTGGAAGAAATTTTAAGGCTGATAAATAATTGATGCGGATCTTTTTGTAAGGATAATCACTCTTATGAAGTGATTCCGGCTTTGCGGAAATAAAAAAGGGAGTGTTTTACCCGGTTTTGGGACACTCCCTTTTTTCAAAATTTATATTTTATTACTGGCATTTAAGGTTACTTCTCTCAGCTTTTGAAGCTTCGGCAAAAGCACCGAACAAAGAATTCTTAAAGGAAGCACAGGCTTCAGATGTCTGACCTTTGCCTTTTTGTGCAAGCCCCAGCTGAAAATAATACTTTGCTTTGGCTTCTGAATCACCTGTCTCAAGAGCAAGCCCTTTCTGTGCATATTCCATTGCCTGATCGAATTTTTTCTGTTTGTTATAAACGTCGGCAAAGAAGTAGAAAAGGTCTTTATCTTCACCGTATTTTTCTGCTTTAGTTAATAAAGCAAGAGCTTCATCAAGATTTTCTTCCTGATTGGCTTTTGATCCGGCAGCCCTGAAATACTCAAGTGCTGTTTTTGATGCCTGTTTGGCTTTTTCATCTTCAGGTCCCGATCCCAGCTTCTCCAGATAGAGATCAATACTCTTCTCAAACTCATCAGCATTATTCTGTCTCAGGTATACCAATGATTTATTGTATATTGCAGCTACATACCCGGGATTGATCATCAGGGCGCTGTCGAAAGAAGACAATGCATTATCATAATCATTCTCGTTAAAGAATCCTGAAGCCATATTGAGATAGGCCTGTAACATGACTTTTTCAGAATTTTCCTTGTTTGTAGCGCTATTATACTTTTCTGATGCATCAATAGCCCTTTTAGCTGCCTGTATAACTTCCTGAACGGGTTTATTGGCTCTGAGAGCATCATTGGCAACTTTGAAGTACAAAGATGGTAGTGCTCCGGTTAATTTTTGTTTAAGATCATCAGCTGTCTCTCCAACCTGATCTGCAAGGGTGACTGCATTTTCAAATGCAGTAATAGCAGCTTCGGTATCAGTCTTTATGACCTTCGCCCCTTCATTATAGGCTTTTATGACGTCATTACGAGACTGAGCTTGAAGGTTTTGTCCCAGGACAGCAGAGATAAATATAATCCCTGCAACCTTAATTAATAGTTTATAATCCATTTTTAATTCAGATTATCAGGTTATTACTAATAATAATTTCTTTTCAGAATGGTAAATATAAAAATTATATTTGATTAACAAGGCCCCCTGGTTTTAATTGTTAAATATGTCTGTTGAATAATTTTATCTGCAAACAATTTTCAGTTGCCAAATTTTTATTAATCCGGCAAATAATTTCTTTCTTGAAGAACGTAATAAGATCATTCTATAAAGAAGGATTTGATAATCATTTCAGATTCTTTCCCGTCACTGGGAGGCATGCCCTTAAAGAGCCACAGGTTGATCATGACTTTTTCTTCATTTTCGCAGGGAATGTCATCTCCTGTATAGCTCCATTCATTTATTATTTTGTTTTTAGCAGGCTTCATATGATGATATCCTTTGTAACTGGCAAAATCTATTCTGTCTTTCTGCCAGTCAATAATATGAGTTGATCTTTTATGCGGCAGATCCATACTGTATCGAAAGATATTACCTTTTTTATGTGCAGGCTGGATAGTGAACTGTGAATTTGTGTCTGTATCTTCTCCCCAGCGGGAAAACTCAATGTCTATTTCATTAAAATCATCAAGGTAAGTGAACAATCCGCCTACAACATTTTTATCCAGGTCATCAACGTGTGAGCAGACATGGAAAACATACCTGCCATAACCGTGCGTTTCTTTTAGCTTAACATTTGAGCAAAACCATTTGTCATTTTTCTTCGTGATTTTTAAATGAAGATATCCTTTTGCGTCCACCCATACATTTTCTTCCGAACAGGAAAAATAATTCTGTCCCGGATTTATTCTTGACAAACCGGATCCTGCTACTGTCCATTCATAACCGGAGAAAAGAATTGTTCTTTCAGTTTGTTCAGGTTTATTATGTATTTCTTTTTTATTGTTACCACAGGAAAGAAACATAAATGATAACAAAAGCACTGCATTCAGAAACAGTCGGATCATACAATTAATTTATTGTGCGGATTTTTCACCACCGTTGATGAACTTCAGGTTTAATATATTTTTTATATATTTCATTCATTGATAATATCTGTTCGTCTGATAAAGCAGGCACTTTATAAGTTGACAGATTTGATACAAGTTGTTCGGGTTTTGATGCTCCGGGGATGATACAGCTTATTTCCTTAAAATTAAGTATCCAGCGAAGCGCGTACGGAGCAATATTGGATACTCCGGGGAATAAGGCTTTCAGTTTTTCAACAGCCTGTAATCCGAGTTCATAATTTATACCTGAAAATGTTTCTCCTTTGTCAAAAGCTTCTCCGTTCCGGTTAAATGATCTGTGATCGTCAGAACCGAAAACTGTGGCGGAACTGAATTTACCTGTAAGAAGACCGCTTGCGAGAGGCACTCTGACAATAATACCGATGTCGCGTTTTTTTGCTTCTCTGAAGAACAGTCCGGAAGGCCTCTGGCGGAACAGGTTAAAGATTATCTGAACAGTTGTGACATTTTCGTATTCAATTGCCTTAAGAGCTTCTTCGACTTTTTCAACGCTGACACCCAGATTAAGTATTTTCCCCTGTTCTTTCAGCCGGTCGAAGGTTTCAAATATTTCAGGTCTGTAATATACTTCTGTCGGAGGACAATGAAGCTGAATAAGATCCAGTGTCTCCAATCCCGTCCGTTTCAGACTGTCTTCCACAAATTTAACCAGCACTGCCGGCTGATAGCCTGAATTAGAGTGAGGATTTATCTGGCGGCCACATTTTGTAGCTACATAGATCCTTTCTGAACGCGAACGGACATTTCTTCCTACAGCCTTTTCACTCAAACCATCACTGTAGACATCTGCAGTATCGATGAAATTAATACCATTATCTATAGCAGTGTTTATTATCCTGTCGGCATTGTCATCATTGAAGACAGAACCCCATTTTCCGCCGACCTGCCAGGTGCCAAGCGAAATTTCTGATATAGTAAATCCTGTCTTGCCTAATTTTCTGTATTCCATATTAGTACTAAATTATCTGTTATAATAACAGCAGGTAAATATAGATAATCAATAATAAAAATAAAACTAGGGTTTATTTAAGTTCTGGAGTTTCCCTCTTTCTCCTGCAATCAGGACTATATCACCCCATTTGAAAGTCAGATCCGGATCAGGGTTGAGAACTCTGTAATTGTCTCTTTCTATCCCTATTACCAATCCTCCTGTCCGTTCTCTTATACCGGAATCGCGAATGGTTTTTCCCTTTAGTTTATTGGTTTCATCCACAATAATTTTGTGTACGGCAAAATCATCAATATTGAGGTCAGCATGATCAAAATTTTCAGATGCCTCAAAAGCGGGTCTGAAAGCCTGAAGTTGATCATCTGTCCCTATGATGCCTATGTGATCAAAAGCCAGCAGGCGGGCATTCTTATCTGGTGCAAAAATAAACCTGTCGCCTCTTTTTATACAAGCTATGTTAATGCCATATTTCTCCCTCCACTGCAATTCTTCCAGAGTTTTTCCGACATAAGCAGCATTCTGACGTACTTCCATGTCAACAATGCTGGCATCCCATGGATTAAGGTCGGGATGAGATTTTAGCAGTCCGGGTAGTATTTTATTATCATCTTCGCGTTTGTCTCTTGCCATAAGATTACTCATAAATCTCCCTTCAAGCCGGTGATAGACCTTATTCATTCTTCCTGAAAAGAGTACAATAGCAGCAATGATCAGAGGGAAGCCTACAAGAATAGCTATTGAGGGAGAAAATAACCTGTCAAGGAGAAAGCCGATAATAAGAATACCAATTATCACTCTTACAATTTCAAGCAGGAACAGAGGACCTGCATATTGTTTTTTTTCAACCCATAGTTCTCTGTATGCTAAATCAGTGAATCTTTTAGCCATCAGGGCTCAGAGGAAAGGAGCAGCAACAGTGAGTGTTACCACAAGAACAGTCAGGTTGCATGTAAATTGATCATGGATATGGTTTTGCAAAAAAAGGCATAAAAAATTCAAGAGAAATGAAGAATATAGCCAGTGTAATCATCCCATTTGTCAGTACATTGGTGATGTATCTGTTAAGTATTGATTTCCAGTTACTTTTCACCTGTATCTCCTGTGTGCCTGATGAATAATTATTCAGAGCTGAAACCCATCTGACAGGCAGTATTCTCAATAAATACTCATACAGGCGGGGAGAAAATTTGATCATATAGGGTGTAGTAAAAGTAGTTATTGCAGAGACTCCAACTGCCACAGGAAAAAGAAAATCACTTGTGACTCCCAGAGAAATACCCAGTGATGCCACAATAAATGCAAATTCTCCTACCTGGGCCATACTCATACCAACCTGAACAGATTGCTTTAGTGGTTGACCTGATATAATAGCTCCGACACTTGTGCTGATAAGCTTTCCAAATAATACCAATAGTGTAACCCAGAAAATCGGACCGATATATTCAATTATAGTTGCCGGATCAATCATCATACCCACTGATACAAAAAAGACTGCACCGAAAAGATCTTTTACAGGCTTGGTCAGGTGCTCAATCTTTTCTGCAGAAGTTGTTTCAGCAAGGATTGACCCCATGATAAATGCTCCCAGCTCGGCAGAAAAACCGACCTGTGTAGCCAGTACTACCATACCAAGGCAAAGCCCTATGGAAAGGATGAGTAATGTTTCCTCATCGAGCAGTTTTTTTGCTTTCTTAAGTAATGTAGGGATAAGAAAAATACCTGCAAGAAACCATAATATCAGGAAAAAACCCAGTTTCAGGATACTTAAGAGTGTTTCCATCCCTTCAATTTCCTGTGTTACGGAGATGGTCGAAAGCAGCACCATCAGCATGATTACCACTATATCTTCAACTATCAATACTCCTACCACAATACGCGTAAAATGCTGTGTCTTTATTTTTAATTCGTCAAATGCCTTGATGATAATCGTAGTTGAAGAGCTTGCAAGCATCCCGCCCAGGAACACACTGTCCATCAAAGACCAGCCCATCCATGTGCCAAGGAGATAACCGGACAGGGTAATGACGATTATCTCAACGATGGCAGTAATGGATGCCGGTCCCCCCACACGCTTGAGTTTTCTGAAACTGAATTCCAGCCCAAGACTGAAAAGCAGAAATATTACACCAATTTCCGCAAGCGTTTCAACATTGTCTATGTCAGTGACTGATGGAGTGAAAGATATGTAGGGGCCTACAATAAAACCAGCTATTATATATCCGAGGACAAGGGGCTGTTTGATCTTCCTGAACAATAGTGTTGTGATTGCTCCGGTCATCAGTATCAGTGCCAAATCCGTTATTAAACCCGGTAAATGCCCCATCTCTTAGTGAATAATTGCTGGTTCAGACAAAATTAATTAAAAATAGCAGTTGTAGTTCTACGATGAGAATATTACGAACTCTGTTTTATAATGATTTTTTATGTTTTGTAAGTGTCCTGTTTGTCTGAAAGTAAGAAGAAAAGAGATCATTGTTGTTAAGAAGATGAAAGTAGGGGTATAATATTCTAAAGGCTTAAAGAAATCAGACAGATATTACAGACGACAGATCGCATGTTATTTTACCAGCCTGGCGAAAAATTCAAGCCGAATTGTCCGTTGGAAAAACCTCCGTTTTGAAGGGGGAAGGCATAGAACGGTTCTATGACCATATAGCCAAATACATTAATTCTGAGTGATATCCCCGTGCTGAAAACAGGGTATCTGTCGGTATTGTCGGTTGCTGAAACGGGATCCATGTCGAAGCGGATATCGTTTTTGCTGTTCCAGGCAAGACCTGAATCGAAAAAGAGGCTGGCTTCAGTGAGAAAGTATTTGGATTTGATCAGGGCATATCTTTCAGGTCCTGTCACAGGTATCCTTAGTTCGGCATTGCCTACAAGGATCTTTGATCCGCTCAGCCATGCTACATCGAAAGTATTTTTTTCCATCTTGTCGTATCTGCTGCCGGAAATATTTTCATATCCTCTTACAAGCCAGGGATAGCCTATGTAGAATTCAGGCAGGACGCCTCCTTCTGCACCCTTTCCGTACATGCCGTAATTATAAATCCGGAAAGCAAAACTGACCGGTTTGACATATAAATACTGCCTGTAATCCACTAGTGATGTAAATACATCAGCTGAACCAAAATATTTATCAGCCTGCAACCTTGTCCGGTGCCCCCTCATAGGTGATGTAAGACCGAAATAGGAATTATCCTCGACATAGGCAAGTGACAACTGCTGGTAGCTACTTCCCTTAGGGGCAGGGAGCTTTTCGCTGCTTGCTCCCATATATGCTCCACTAGTAGCATCGTAATAATTATTGTACCTGTCAATTCTGTAGTAATACCATGAAGCTGACATGCCTGCCTCAAACCTTCTGGTCTGTGAAAGAGGGTAGGATGCAAAAAAAGATATATTGTCTTCGAAAAGCCTCATGTAATTGATAACAATGTTATTCACAGGGCGAGGCACGATTTCGTCTCCAACTTCAATATTCAAAGTGTCAGAGGTATACAACATATTTCCCGAGAGATAGGGTATATGAGAGAGTGAAGCACCCCATTTAATTTTTGTTTTCTGATTGATATAAGCTACCTGGCCTGAAAAATCAATGATCTGTCCGTTAAGGGAGAGTGAGGAATAAAGCTGATTGTTTCCAACCATATCGCTGAAGATCATATTGATGCTGCCACCCTGGTTATTCCCGTACATACCGGTTGATAAGCCTATATTTGCAGTGTTTGAGATATAATCGAGTTTGAATTTCGATCTGAAAGGAATGGATTTTATTGAATCGGAAGGCAGATCCTTTATGTTGTGGCGGTGGTGAAGGTTAGTATCTACCAGGTTATATGCAGCATGTTCGATGGGTGGAAGAATACCCGGCTCATAATCAATTTGATTTTTGTTTGTTATGACTGGATCAAACTCAGTACCACTGGCTGCATATATCTGATATTTACCTTTCAGATAATAAGTATATGCAACAAGGTCTGTACTGCCTGCCACACTTATTGCAGGTGAATAAGCTGTAATGCCGCTTATGCCTGTCATCAGGTCAGTCAGCCTGAACAACATTTGAGAATCGTGGTCATACCTGTAAAGATTTCTAAAGCCATCAGCATCTGAAAGGAAATAAATGGATCTGTTATCAGGAGAAAAACAAGGATTAAGATTATAGGCTCCGTCAAATATATCCAGTATCTCCACAGATTTGTTTTTTACGTCATACAGAGCAAGGTTAAAACCATATTTCCTTTTACCTTTTATATCATTAAGCTTTTCCTGTGAAAAAACAATATAATTACCATCTCCCGACCATGATGGGTGAAGATTTGAAGGGAAGTCCCTTGTCAGCCTTTCAACATCTCCTGTCTCAGGATAAAAAAGATAAAGGTCATTCATTCCGTCAACAAGGCCGGATACAACTATTTTTTTACCGTCAGGCGACCAGGAAGGATTTGAAAAAGCTTCGACACCGTCAAGGGTATATTCATGTGTGATCCGGGTTCTCCTTACGTCCATTATGGCAAGTTTATTTTTCCCTTTACTGAAAACAACAAAAGCAAATTTCTTTGAATCGGGAGACCAAGTGCCGGCCGATTCGATGAAATTGAAATCGTCTATCTCATTGTTTCTGACTACACTTGACAATTTCTTTACAATTTTACCACTGGAAGTCTCGGCCAGAAAAAGGTCAAGAGTAAAGATGTTTTTTTCGGAGAAAAATGCAATATATTTTCCGTCAGGGCTCAATGAGGGGGATATATTAGTTTCTCCGCCATTTATCTCATTTATCAGTAATTTACCTGGTAGAACATCGGAATCCCTGTCGATATATTTTTTAAAATGCATTTCCAGAGCGCTTGTCCATATACCGGAGAGCGTTTCTTCATTATATCTGAGTACCGTATCGGCCGCTCTGCTAAAGCCGTACAATGCTGTATTCTTAAGCAGGGGTACAATTATTGTATCACCCCATGTTTTCCCGGCCATAGCCCAGAAAGCATGGCCATAGCGATAAGGGAAATATTTTGAATTTGTTGTCATTTTTTTTAGTGACGGAATATCATTATTAAGAACTGCATCCCTCATCCACATGGCAGTATTAGGATCATAACTGCCAAGTGACAAATATTCTGCCATCCCCTCAATCATCCAGAGAGGAATATTATTTATCGACATGTTCTGGGCTGAGTCACTTCTTAATAGTACGTTATACTGAAATGCATGCACTAGTTCATGCCCAAGAGTATGATCAGTTTGTGCAAGAGATGAGGCAAAGGGCATTATTACCCTGTTCTTTAAGGATTCAGTCACTCCGCCTGTTCCTGTTCCGACAAGACTGCTTATGGTATTTGTTTGTTGAAAGTCAGCATGATTGCTATAGAAGATAAGGGGATTTTTTATATTAAAAGTATCCTTGAAAACTGTCTGATGCATCAGATACCATTTTTCTGACCATTGTGAAAGATTGTTTAATACAGAGTCATTCTTCATGTAATGATATATTTCAAAATTCGGAGTTTGTAATATATCATATTCGAATGTTTTATATCCCGGCTTGTTTCTGCCAAAATACTGAGCATACATTTCGGGGCTGAATAAAATAACTGTACTGAACAAAAGCAGGGTAAATAATCCTCTGTACCTTTTTAAAAGTTCTCTGTGTCGCTTTTGCAGATCCATGGTAATTCTCTTTAATAATTCCGGTTTTGCAACAGAAACTGATCAAAGTCAATATCAAAAAATCTGACAATTCTCTATGAACAGGTATTCAAAAAATATGCCATTATTAAGCAGCTGTTCAATAGCTCTTCTTATATGAGGATGAAGATGTAGGTGATATTAATCCATCTTACTTAATAAACACATGAACGGAAAGAAAAATTAATGATTTATTACTGTAGGTTACTGATACTCATTTATTTTTTATAGCTTTGTCGTTCGAAAAAAGCAAGCATCAACAGAGGGGCAGGGTTTAAAAATATTGCTTACAGCAGGGATATTGTAATGAATAGGACAGGCGTACAGGGAAACAGAAGGTATTGCATTTATCAGATTGCACGAGGAATCATATTCTGTTTCAAATAAAATGCATATAGTTTTCGTTAATATAGATTTAAACGAGGTTTTGAGGATAAGTATTAACAAATAGTATAATAAGTAAAAACAACAAAGTTGAAAAAGAGAAAAGAAATGGAAAACAATGAAAAAAGAGAACAAAAGCCGAACTCTGAACAGATTTCAGAAGGAAGGTTAAAAATAGCCCGGATGGAAGGGATTTCAAAAGGTGCATGGGTGACAGCTGTCATCAGCCTTGTTGTATTAATAGCCCTCGCTGTATTTGCTTTTTATCTTCATAAGACTGACCATAATGAACAAGTGGCCTTAATGGATGAACAAAAAGTAACATTTTCGAACCAGCTTATTGAACGGGATTCTGTTATCAATGACTGGCTGATGACTTTTGATCAGATAGAAAAGGATCTTGCACTTATAAAAGAAAAGGAAAAAATGATAACGATGGGATCATCTGATTCCGAGTTTTCAAGGAGCAGAAAAGATCAGATACTGCAGGATATAAAAGATATTAACACTCTGCTTGAAGCTAATAAAGAGAAGATAGCTTCATTGAATGCACAGCTAAAGAAAGCTGGTGTTTCTATGAAGGCTCTTGAGGAAAAAGTTGCCTCACTGGAAGCTTCTGTTGCCCGGTATGAATCTGATATCAATGAGATGAAACAGGTCCTCGCCAGTAAGGATGTCGAAATTGAGCAGCTTAGTAATAAGGTGGAAGAAATGGATAATACTATTGCCAGTCAGATTGAAACTATCACTACTCAGACAGAAGAAATGAACACAGCTTTTGTTGCATCAGGAACTTTTAAGGATCTTAAGGAGAAAGGCCTGTTGTCCAAAGAAGGAGGATTCCTTGGAATAGGGAAAAAAGAATCACTGGTGGAAGATTTCAGTGATAGTCTGTTTGCACAGGTTGATATTACAGAAATGAAAATTATCCCTGTTAATGCAAAGAATGTCAAACTTATCACTGAGCATCCTTCAGGATCCTACGAACTTGTAAAACAGGATGAAAAAACTGTTGAAAGTATTGAAATAAAAGATCCGGAACAGTTCTGGAAAATATCCAGATATGCTGTTGTAGAACTAATAAAATAAACAAGTCTCTTCAGGTCTATAATATAGATTATCCTTACCGAAAGACATCTCATAGCTGTAGTTACAGTGTTGAGAGATGAGAAAAAAATACGGAGTTATGCGAGAATATAACTCCGTATTTTTTATGTTAAGGTTAATGACAAAAAGCTTTGCTGTCTTTGATTTTTATTTATTAAATTGAAATCTGTTTTATGTGTTCTTTGCCTTTTATAAAAATTATAAATTATCAAAACAATTTCAAATGAATAAAATCCTGTCTTTCTTATCTATCCTGGTTTTTATTATTTCAAATAATGCCTGTTTCCAGGGAGAAAAGATATCTTCTGTTTTTCTTGATTATGACAGATCTGTTCTTCAGGCTGCCTATGCTGCCTCCAGATTGGAAGATGCTCTTGCCGATAGCGGTTATGACCTGGCTCAAAACGCTACAGAAGGTGCTTTTATTATCAGGATAATGGTTGATACCGCCGGTTTCCCTGATGAAGCTTATTCAATTGAAAAAGGAAGAAAAGATTTGGTTATACAGGGGGGAGATGAACGGGGAATGATATATGGGTGCCTGTCAGTATGTGAAGATCTAAGCAATGGGATAAGGCTTAACAATATTGAGTCAGGTAAAGAACAGCCATATTATCCCCTCCGTGCTATAAAACACAATACATCGTGGGATTCCTATCGTCCCAGTTCAGCCCTTGATCAGCACTATGAGACACTCCGTGATCTCAATTACTGGAAGGCTTTTCTTGATATGATGGCTGATAACCGTTTTAATTCACTGGGGATATTCAACCTTCATCCCTTTGTGTATATGATAAAACCTGTGAATTTCCCTGAGGCAAGCCCTTTTGACGATAAAGAGATGGAAGAATGGAAGGAATTTCATCATGAGCTTTTACATCTGGCAGCTGAGAGAGCAATAGATACCTATATATTCCCTTTTAACATATTTGTCAGTGAAGAATTCTCGAAAGCTAATAATGTTGCTCCGGTAAATTTCTATCCTCATTATTACTGTGCTGGAGACACGTCTGAAATTGTCAGGCGATATACCCGTGAATGTGTCACTCAGGTCCTGAAGGAATACCCTGAGCTGACTGGGATAGGATTTACACTGGGAGAGGGGATGGCAGGGATGTCCCCTCAACAGAGGGAGGAATGGATGTTTGATACATATATTGAGGGTATGCGTCAGGCCGGTCGCAAAGTAAAGCTTGTTCACCGCATCCCTTTCTCCAGTACAACGGAATCACTGGGAGCAACAAGTGTTGAACTGGAAAGACTTACGCGAAAGGCCATAGAAAAGGAGGCAGGTCTTGATTTCATAGTGGGCCCGGTATGGGCTGATCTGAAATATAACTGGTCGCATGCCCATTCAACACCTAAGCTGGTAAAGGTACACGGTGGCAAAATGTATGACACTTTTTATAATCCGGAACCTGAAGGATATAAAATAACATATACAGCCCGAAATGAAGATTTTTTTGCTCTCCGCTGGGGTGTGCCGGATTTTATCAGATCTCATATTGCACATAACAGTCACAGCTATAACGGAGGATATTTTATTGGTTCTGAAACATATATACCGGCTCTGGACTATTTCACCCCGGAAAATATTGAAGTTAACTGGAACTATGCCTTTGAGCGCCAGTGGTTGTTCTATAAACTATGGGGCAGGTTATTATATGATCCGGAGACCGGAGATGATGTTTTTGAAGCCGAATTTGTGAGACGATATGGTGATGCAGGCCTTAATCTGCTGAAAGGTTTTTCACTTGCATCTTCAACACAGTTAAGAATAGCTTCTCTTTATGATTGCGGATGGGATTTTACTCTTTATAGCGAAGGATTAATGGCCCTCACAGGTGATTCTACACGTTATATTTCTGTTGACAGGCTGATATCACAGCCGCCTCTGGACCCCGATTATGTTTCAGTTAAAGGATATGTGGAAACCCTCCATAATGGTGGTTCTTTCGGAGACAACAGGGTCATACCTCCTGAACTGGCAGAGGTACTCAGAAATGATTGCGAAAAGGCCCTTACTTTGGTTGAAGATATTGAAGCAGGAGAAAATAATGCCCTTATGTACGAAATATCAGATATTAAGGCATGGGCTTATCTGGGACTTCATCTGGCAGCAAAACTTGATGGAGCTGTTGCTCTTGAGTTATTCCGGACCAAAGGAGGGGAGGAGAATAAGGAAAAGGCAGTGAGAGATCTGGGAAAAGCATTGGATTACTGGGATGAACTTATCGGAATTACCCGGCCAATATACAGAGACATGCCTTTGACCCACTATAATGGCAGTAGTCACGACAGGAACGATAATAACCTTTTTCACTGGGAAAGATTGAGGAAGGAGGTTGCGCAGGATATTAAACTGGCACAGGAAGCTGTCCCAACAGAATGATTAATTCTCTTGACACAGCTTTTCAGATTCTGGCGGGCCAGAGAGCACCTGCTTCCCGGGATCGTATGAAGAGGCACCTGAAAAATTTTCATTACCAATACTTGTCTTCTCTGTAAATACTCCAGTATCCTGAGGCTCTGTTGTTCTTAAAAGAAGTAATATCAGTAATAAACACCTTAAAAAGAACCATTGATTTCATGATAATCCGGCTTTACGGATGAGAGAGATAAGATAATGTAGAATTAGATATTGATAAAGATAAAGAACCCCGGATAATGAATTTATAAAACAACAATGCGAATCCGGGGTTCCCTTCATTTTATGCGGATATTAAATCCATAATTTGTCATAGGTTCTTCCTGAGCTATCCCATTCAGGAGTAGCGTCAAAATATTTTGAACCTTTTTGGAGTGTTGATTTCAGGTAATCATCATTCAGCTCGATACCGAGTCCCGGGGCATCGAGAGGCACATTGGCATATCCTTTTTCAACGAGTGGTTTAGATCCAGTCAGTTTGACGATATCTTCCCAGTTAGGCACATCGACATTGTGGTGTTCCAGGCAAAGGAAGTTTTCAGTGGCTGCTGCTACATGAACCATTCCCATAAATGCTATAGGAGTACTGTTGGTGTGAAGGGCCATGGGTATTCCTGCTTCTTCAGCATAGTCACCAATTTTTTTGGTTTCCAGTATACCTCCTGCACTGACCATGTCAGGATGAACGATGTCAACAGCATGAGCATCAATGAGATTTTTGAAACCACCGAGTAAACCTCCCAGCATATAAATATCTTCTCCCGTACATGTTGGTGTTTCAATAGCATCAGTGATAGTTCTCCACTGATCGGTATAGTACCATGGGACACAATCTTCCAGCCATCCGAGCCTGTATTTATCCAGAGCTCTTCCCAGACGGATCATCTGGTTCATGTCAAAGTGTCCAAAATGATCGACAGAGATAGGTATTTCAGTTCCTACAACGGCACGGACCCCTTCAACAATTTTGCAGATCTCTTCAATACCTTTATCAGTGATCTGGACCTGTGTGAAAGGATGATCCAGCTTCCAGTAGTCAAGGTATCCGCCATCTGCATAACTTCTCCCCATATACCAGTTATTAATTCCTCCTCCATTTTCTTCCCAGTGTTTTGTGTTAACAAGGGTGTCGGGAATATGACTTATCTGATGTATTCCGAGGTCCATTTTGAGCCAAGTGAACCCTTCAACAGAGAATCTGTTTTTTAATCTCTCCAGTTGCACAGCAGGATCTCTGTGTTCAGGTGTGTCGGCATAGAGGCGCACTTTATCCCTGTATCTTCCTCCCAGAAGCTGCCATACAGGTACTCCCAGTGCTTTCCCGCAGAGATCCCAGCACGCTGTTTCCACAGCACTTACCCCCACACCCTGCCGGCCATGAAAACCATATTGTTTGATTACCTTGAAGATCATTTCCACATTGCAGGGGTTCAGACCTACTATTTTACTTTTCAGGAATAATGCAAGACGCTGATCGGACCCATCTCTTACATCACCTATTCCGTAAATACCCTGATTGGTTTCAATACGGATAATACGGTTTGCAAAGCGGTTGCCATTGCCTTTTTCAGCAACTCTCAGATCAGTGATTCTCAGTTCAGAAGGACTTGATGAGCGGGATACTCTCTGTGTTGTCTGAGCAATGGTATCTTCTATTGAGAGATGCATCAGTCCGCCCAGGGCAATGCCGCCCAGAGCTGCTTTCTTAAGGAAATTACGGCGATCATTTGAAGTTGAAGGATCAGAGATCTCAGTCAAAAGGGCTTCCCTTTCGGCCTGTTCACTTTTTTTTGTCTGTTCATGAATTCTTTGTAGAGTAGTTTTCATAGTTAGATGAAGGTTTTAGTTGATAAAAAAAGAGATATTATGGTGTTGTAATAAGAGACATTAAAAGGGAATATAATTACTATTAAGAGATTAAGAGAAATGATAGTTATATAAATATACAATATTTGTATCGTTCCGAAACATTAAAATACTTTAAAAACTTTGGGTAGGAATAAATAAGAAGCCGTCTTTTTTTGTTTAAGTAGACGGCTTCTGTAATCAGTCCTGATCTTCGCAAGAATGGAAAAGACTTTTATCTGAAGGGGATTGTTTTACCAGTTTCTCTCCTTCATAAACCTGTCAAGAGCCTCATCGGTCATGGGTAATTTCCCGTGTTGTTGTTTGACAAATTCCAGAAAGTCTTTTATTATCTCCGGTGGCCACTGGCTGTCAATCTGACC
>JAAYDB010000059.1 GCA_012729475.1 Bacteroidota bacterium | reverse complement strand
ATCAGTTTGGTCTTGCCTTTCTCAGGTTTGCTTTGCCCTATAAAAAGGGACATGTTTTTACAATTGAACCGGGAATATATTTTATTCCGGAACTGATAAACAAATGGCGTTCTGAAAAGAAATTCACTGATTTCATCAATTACAGTAAACTGGATAATTTTATGGAAATTGGAGGAATACGTATTGAAGATGATGTTCTTATTACCAGTGACGGAAACCAGGTATTGGGCAGACCCATACCCAAAACAGTCAGCGAAATTGAATCAATATGTTCATGACTGACATAGATATACAAAAAAGTATATCTCCGTAGAACAAGTTGTCATTCCTGTTTATACCGTCATAGTAGACTATCGGAGTGTGGGTTTTGATAAATCAGTGATATGGAAGCCGACAGATTGGAAATACTCTCGGTCCCTTAATAATAATACCGTATTAATCAATAATCTGCCAGGAGGCTGTATGCAAACCACAATACGGGTGCCTGCCCATGGAGATCACCGGTAACAGTAGGCCTGTTGAGATAAAAATTAACATCATCGCTTTTGGGAGTCCCGACACAAACATTGCTGATCTTACCTTCTTCATTTATATAATCCGTCAGTGAATTCCATGCTTTTAAATAAGCATCTCTGTATGCTTCACCTTTCAGAATGCCTTTTTTTGATCCTATAGTCATTGCATATCCGAACATTGCTGTTGATGAAGTCTCTTTGTAGGAATTTTTATTGTCAATCAGCTGGTGCCACATACCATCTTCTGACTGGTATTCAAGTAAGGCGTTCATCATCTTCCTGTATCCTGCCAGGATTGATGCATAGTGAGTGTTGGATTCAGGTAGTTCCGACAGTAATTCAGCAAAACCTGCAGCTACCCAGCCATTGCCTCTTCCCCAGTAGAACGGAGCATTTTCTCCATGATAAAACAGACCGTTTGGCTGCTGAAGTTTTTGTATATATGTATCTGTTTCAAGTGCAGCTCTTTCAAGATAGACTAACTCCCCGGTTGTACGATAGGCCTGGATCTGCAGTGAAGCTATCATCCATATATCATCAATCCAGTATCTGGTCTGACTTGTAAGACCATCCGGCAGAGGGTCTTCCCACTGGCCGTTGGCCAGATTAAGACCCTGATCAAGAAAACGTTTTTCTTTATTGTGACGATACAGCTCAAGAGGCAATATACCATAGACATTTACATCAACATGATTTGCAGTATTTTCAATTTCTTCATCAAGAACTCTCATGTAGCGGTCAGACAGTGCCTTAAGACGTTCTTCATCATTGAGGAAACCAGCCAGCCTTACAGCTCCAAAACCGGCACATGCTTCCGCATAATGGACTGCCCGTACAGTTCCGGTGTTATACATCATGAAATCAGGTCTGGAAAGGAGATCATCGATAACCTGCCTGCCAATTAATTCAGGAGTTTTATCTTCAGGGAAAGTAAGTTTGTCTGTACCAGGTTTACCTGACCGGTTGCATGCAGCAAAAAAAGTCAGAAATATAACAGAGCTTAACAGGTAACGGAATAAATTCATGATAATTTGGTTTTTATGTTAATGATTTGAATTCAGAAAACATTTTTATACTGTAATATTGATGCCGGGCCGGGTAAATTCCTTTAATTTGGCATAATCTACAATTAAAAATACTATTTTTATTGGTCTAATTTTAATTTTATTCTGTGAAATACCTCTGTGAATCCGGAATAAGATATTGAAATAATGACAGAGTTTTCAATAATTGAACATATTCATAAACATAAATAATACAAAAATTGCTGCACAGGCAGAAGATTTTTCAAATATGAAGGAGGGTATTATTATCTTCATTTACAATAGAATAAAAATTTAAAAAAATTATAAAAACATGAAAATGACAGTTGCTGAACTTGAGAAGATGGCAGCTACACTCAGGCTAAATATTGTTAAAATGGTAGGAGTTGGTCAGAAAGGTCATCTTGGGGGATCATGCTCATTGAGTGAGATAGTATCGGTACTTTATTTCTCTAAGATGAGGCATAATCCGGATAATCCGAAATGGGAAGACCGTGACAGATTTATTCTGAGTAAAGGGCATGCTGCTTTGATACAATATGCTGCTCTTGCTGAGCTTGGGTATTTCCCGAAAGAGGAGATTTATAATATTAAAAAACTTGGAGCTATGTTGCAGGGACACCCTGATATGAAGACCACTCCGGGTATTGAGGGTAATACCGGCTCATTGGGACAGGGTCTTTCAATGGCATGCGGGATGGCAGCAGGATTGAAAATTGATAAGAAAGACAGTAAAGTATACTGTATTATCGGAGACGGGGAAATAGCAGAAGGGCAGATATGGGAAGCTGCGTTGTCTGCGGCCTGGTATAAACTGGATAACCTTTATGTATTCCTTGATTGTAATAAACTGATGGCCACAGGTCCTATAACGGATCGCTATGATACAAATCCGCATATTGATAAATGGAAAGCCTTTGGATGGCATGTATCTGATATTGACGGCCACAATATCAAGGAAATAACAGAGGCTCTTGATGAAGCGGAAAAGCTGAGTGATAAGCCAAAGATAATAATTGCCCGTACTGTAAAAGGAAGGGGTATTTCTTTTGCGGAAAATGTTGCAGCTTTTCACAATGGAGAGCTGACAAAAGAAGAGTATGAAAAGGCGTGTGCAGAATTAGAAAATTAAACTATATTCTTATGAATTATCAGAATCCAAGACAGGTTTACGGAGAGACATTGCTTGAACTGGGCCGGAAAAATAAAAATATTGTGGTCCTTGAAGCTGATTTGGGAAAATCGACCATGACTGTCCTTTTTGAACAGGAGTTTCCTGAGAGATTTTTTGAAATGGGTATTGGAGAAGCAAACATGACATCCTTTGCTGCCGGACTTTCTCTTACGGGCAAAATTGCATTTACTAATTCTTTTGCTGTTTTTGCAGCAGGGAGATCATTTGATCAGATACGTCAGGGTATATGTATTCCGGGGCTTAATGTTAAGATCATAGGCTCGAGTGCGGGACTTTCAGATTTTGGGGATGGTGCTACTCACCAGTCGGTAGAAGATACATCCATTATGTGTGCTATTCCAAACATGACTGTTCTTGTGCCGGCCGATGGCATAGAGACAAGAAAGATGACACAGAAAATCGCAGAGTATCATGGTCCGGTATATATGAGGATAAACAGACATGATCTACCGGATCTTTTTCCCGAAAACACAGAGTTTGAGATAGGGAAGCCTTATCTGATACGTGAAGGCAGCGATTTTGTTGTTTTTGCAAATGGCATTATGGTTTCAAAAGCCATGGCTGCAGCTGAACAGCTGGCTGAAGAAAATATTTCTGTGAAAGTCGTAAATGTAAGTTCTCTTAAGCCTATAGACGAGGAGGAGATAAAAAGGATGGCTCATGGGATGAAAGGTATTATTACTGCTGAAGAACATTCAGTTATTGGTGGACTTGCCAGTATTATTTCCTTCATATTACGGGGTAAGGGAATTCCTATAACGACAGTTGGAATAAATGACAGATTCGGACAGTCAGCTCATAATTACGGAGAACTCCTGGAAGAGTATAATCTTACATCTGAGGCTATTGTTAGAGCTGTAAAAACTGTTTAATATATTACAAGGAAAAAGCCTGAATGGATGAAGTACAGTAACAAATCAAAAAATGTGTTTTACATGCCATTTCTTTGCTGGTTTCATTAAAGTATTTATGATCAAGTGTGTACTATTTAACTGTAAAGGCTAATGTTATTATTGATTGTATTATTACTGTGTATTTTCTTCATAGTTTTTTCTTCTACAAAGTTAAAGCTTCATTCTTTTCTGGCTCTGTTGTTTGCTGCACTGGGTTTTGGATTATTCACAGGGATGCCTCTTAATCTGATAGTTGAGTCAATCAATACAGGCTTTGGAAATACTCTGGGGTATATAGGTATAGTTATTGTTGCGGGTACTATCATTGGTGTTTTTCTGGAATATTCCGGAGGGGCATATACTCTTGCTGACAAGATCCTGAAGATAATAGGAGAGAAACGTGTACCACATGCAATGGCAATAATCGGATGGTTTGTTAGCATTCCTGTATTTGCAGATTCGGGATTCGTTATTCTTTCGCCATTGAACAAAGCCTTATCAAAGAGGGCAAATATTTCTCTGGCCGGGCCTGCTATTGCACTGAGTCTGGGTCTTATAGCCACCCATTGTCTGGTGCCACCCACACCAGGCCCTATTGCTGCTGCAGGGATTATCGGAGCTAATCTTGGACTTGTTATTCTTTTTGGAGTTATTGCCAGTTTTATTGCTCTTTTCTTCGGATGGTTATTTTCCGTAAAGGTAGCGGCAAGGGTACACATTGATCCTAATCCTGAAATAACACAGGAAGAGATAGATATTAAGATGAAAGAAGCTCCTTCGGCATTTAAGGCACTGACTCCGATATTTTTACCAATTATCCTGATAGTAATGAAGTCGATCTCCGATTTTCCGACGAATCCTTTTGGCACTGGAGCGGCAAAGACTCTTCTGGGATTTTTGGGAGAACCGGTAATAGCCTTATTGATAGGTGTGTTAATTGCTTTTATGCTACCAAAGAAAAGGAAAAAAGGAATATATTCTGATACCGGATGGGTGGGTAAAGCCCTGAAGATTTCAGCGACGATTATTCTTATTACAGGAGCGGGGGGAGCTTTTGGGAAAGTATTACAAAATTCAGGACTGGCTGACACAATAGGTGAAACAATGGCAGAAATAAATCTTGGGATGTGGCTGCCATTTTTTATAGCAGTGATAATCAAATCAGCTCAGGGATCATCGACTGTAGCCCTTATAACTACCTCTTCGTTAATTGCACCTCTCATGCCTGCACTTGGATTTGATTCGGAAATAGCGAAGGCAATTGTAGTTCTGTCAATAGGTGCAGGAGCTATGGTTGTTTCACATGCAAATGACAGCTTTTTCTGGGTTGTGACACAGATGTCGCATATGGATGTCAAAACAGGATATAAACTACAGAGTGCAGGAACTTTAGTCCTTGGTGTTTCTGCCGCAATATCATTGTGGATAATGGGACTTATTTTTATGTAAATTAACTAATTGAACTAAACAATGGAAAAAAATAATATGAAAGCTGTGGTAAAATTTGCTGCAGAGCCCTGTTCAACGGAGATTAGAGAGGTACCGGTACCTGAACCGGGAGAAGAGGATGTTCTCGTTGAGGTAGCATATACCGGTGTTTGTGGAACAGATCCCCATTTACATAAAGGAACCTCTGCCTTTAAATTTGTCAGACCTTTTATTCTGGGTCATGAATTTTCCGGAACGATAGTACAGACAGGCGAAAAGGTGAGTAAATTCAAGGTCGGAGACAGGGTTACCTCCGAGACACATGCGGAATATTGCGGAAAATGTACATTATGCCGGCAGAATAATTATCATTTGTGCAGGGAAAGACGTGGATACGGGTTTCATGTTGACGGAGCATTTACAAAATATGTTAAGGTGCCTGAGAGAATACTCCACCGTGTACCTGCCGGTGTTTCCCTGAAGGCGGCTTCTATTACTGAACCTTTCTGTGTTTCCTATAAGTCTACGGTAGTCAACAGTAATGTTAACCCCGGTGATACAGTAGTTATTATTGGGCCTGGACCCATTGGTATTTTATGTGCGAGACTTGCACAATTATCGGGAGCAGGAGAAATAGTGATGATTGGAACGGAGGGAGATGACAAGAGACTTGCCCTGTCAAAGGAATATGGTGCTACAATAATAATCAATTCATCGAAAGAAGACCCTCTTGAAAGGATAATGTCTTTGGGCGATGGTTATGGTGCTGATCTGATACTCGATCTGGCCGGGAGTTCTTCCACTCTTAAGTTGTCAATGGATGCTGTCAGGCCTGCAGGACAAATAACAAAAATAGGATGGGGGCCCAAGCCTGTGGGTTTCAGTCTGGATCCCCTGATCGCAAAATCAGTTACTTTTAAAGGCCACTTCAGTCATACCTGGGATGTATGGGAGAAGTGTCTTACTTTAATGGAAAAAGGATTAGTGGACCTTGACAGTCTCATTACTCATGAACTTGGTATTGATGGGTGGGAAAAAGGTTTTGAGATGGTTGAGACAAAAGAAGCAGTTAAAGTAGTATTGAAACCAATATAATAATATATAAAGGACATAAATAATGGAAAAAAACAGTAAAACAGGTTTTATAGGGTTGGGCATAATGGGTAAACCGATGGCCAGAAACCTTTTGAAAGCAGGTTATCAGTTGATTGTCTATGATATTAATAAGGAAGCTGTAAAAGAGCTTGTAGAAGCCGGTGCAGCAGAAGGCAAATCTTCTGCTGATGTAGCTTCACAGTCGGATGTCATAATAACCATGCTGCCAAATTCACCGGAAGTTGAACAGGTGGTGCTTGGGCCTGATGGAATACTTACCGGAGCAGGACAGGGAACGATATTGGTTGATATGAGTTCAATAGCACCTCTGGCTACGAGGGCTTTATCGGAAAAGCTGTCGGAAAAAGGAGTGATAATGCTTGATGCTCCGGTTAGTGGCGGTGAGCCGAAAGCCGTTGAGGGCACTCTGGCTATTATGGCAGGAGGACCGGAAGATGCTTTTAACAAAGTTAAGGATATGCTTTCTGCAATGGGTTCTTCGGTCACACTGGTAGGAGAGATTGGAAGTGGTAACGTTACAAAGCTCGCCAATCAGATAATAGTGGCTTTAAATATAGCTGCTGTGGGAGAGGCTATGGTACTGGCAAAAAAAGCAGGAGTGGATCCTGGTAAGGTATACCAGGCTATCCGTGGAGGACTTGCAGGAAGCACTGTTCTGGATGCAAAAATGCCCCTTATCCTCGCCGGTAATTTTAAACCGGGTTTCAGAATAGAACTTCACATAAAAGATCTTATGAATGCAATAGATACTGCCAATGAACTCAATGTCAATGCAATTCTGACTGAAAAGGTACTTGGAATAATGGAGACATTAAGAGATGACGGAAAAGCCAAAGATGACCATGGTGGTCTGATACAATATTATGAAAAACTGGCAGGTACGGAGGTAAGAGGAAAGTTATAAAAAACTGTCAGTAAGATTTGTAGTATTCTCTTTTAAGTCTGGCTATACTCACCAGTTTGATCTGTTTCGGGCATTCTGCTTCACAGGCTCCACTGTTGGAACAATTTCCGAAACCCAGTTCATCCATTTTTTCTATCATAGCCCTTACACGTTGCCTGGCTTCCACACGGCCTTGTGGAAGCAGGGCAAACTGAGATACCTTTGCCGAGACAAAGAGCATTGCTGAGGCATTTTTACACGCTGCAACGCAGGCCCCACAACCTATACATATTGAAGAATCGAATGCCTCATCGGCCTTTTCTTTATTCACTGGCAGGGAATTAGCTTCAGGTGCAGCCCCTGTATTGACTGATACAAAACCACCTGCAATCTGGATCTTGTCCAGGGCACTCCTGTCTACAATGAGGTCTTTGATGACAGGAAAAGGTTTTGCTCTCCATGGTTCAACCCATATCGTCTCACTGTCTCTGAAATATCTCATCGAGAGATGGCAGGTGGTTATAGCAGGAACGGGTCCGTGAGGATGTCCGTTGATATACATACCACAGGAACCACAAATCCCTTCACGACAATCAGAGTCAAAAGCAACAGGGTCTTTATCCTCTTCCACCAGTTTTTTGTTAAGAGCATCAAGCATTTCTAAAAATGACATTTCAGGAGATACATCATCCAGATTGTATGTTTCAAAGCTACCTCTTGCCAAAGAGTTCTTCTGTCTCCATATCTTTAAGGTAAAGTGCATATGCAAATGGGTTATAATCTTTTTATAAGCAACAGACTTGTGTTTGAGGTATTATAATAAAATCATTTATAACTCCTGACTTTTGGTTCAACTTCTTCATATTTCAGATATTCCCTGTGCAGGACAGGTTCTTTATCCTCTCCGGCATATTCCCAGGCCGCCACATAGGCATATTCTTCATCATTTCTGAGAGCTTCTCCTTCAGATGTCTGGTACTCTTCCCGGAAATGGGCTCCGCAAGATTCGTTTCTCCTGAGTGCATCAGTGATGAGTAGTTGTGCAAAATCCAGATAATCAGCCACTCTTCCTGCTTTCTCAAGTTCCATATTTAGTTCTTTGTATGTGCCAGGCACATTAAGATCTTTCCAGAATTCATCTTTAAGGTCTCTTACAAGACTGAGCCCTTTTTCCAGACCTTTTTTATTTCTTATCATACCACAATAGTTCCACATTATTTCTCCAAGACGTTTATGAAAAGACGAAGCTGTTTGTTTACCTTTAATCATTAACAGTTTTTCAAGTCTTCCGATAACTTCTTTTTCAGCATCTGCAAATTCCTTGCTGTCTGTTGAAATGAGGAGTTCCTTTATTTCATCCACCAGATAATTACCTATAGTAATTGGCAGTATAAAATAGCCATCTCCGGCAGCCTGCATAAGTGAGCTTGCACCCAGCCTGTTGGCCCCATGATCGGAGAAGTTGGCTTCACCGATAGCATACAGACCGGGTATATTCGTCATCAGTTCATAGTCAACCCATAGTCCTCCCATTGTATAATGGCCGGCAGGATATATTCTCATAGGTTCCTCACAGGGATTTATTCCGGTGATGGTTTTGTACATATCGAAGAGGTTGCCATATCTGTCCTGAATGGTTTTTATCCCCCGGGCTTTTATTGCATCCCTGAAATCAAGGTATACAGCCAGGCCTGTATCACCCACACCATAGCCCGCATCACATCTCTCTTTGGCAGCACGTGAGGCCACATCCCTTGGCACAAGATTCCCGAAAGCAGGATATCGTCTTTCCAGATAATAGTCTCTCTCCTCTTCGGGGATATCATTAGCCAGTCGTTTGTCTCCTTTCTTTGCAGGGACCCATATACGGCCGTCGTTGCGAAGGGATTCCGACATAAGGGTCAGCTTGGACTGGAATTTATTAAGTTGGGGAATGCTTGTAGGATGTATCTGAATAAAGCTGGGATTAGCAAAAAAGGCCCCCTTTTTATATGCTTTCCAGGCAGCCGAAGCATTAGAATTAATGGCAAGTGTTGAGAGATAATATATTGTTCCGTATCCTCCCGTAGCCAGTACTACAGCATGTGCTCCATGACGTTCTGTTTCACCGGTAATAAGATTACGGGCAATGACTCCTCTGGCTTTGCCTTCAACTAAAACCAGGTCGAGGACCTCTCTGCGGGGATACATAATTACATTGCCTCTGCTTATTTGTCTGTTGAGAGATGAATAGGCTCCTAACAGACATTGCTGACCTGTCTGTCCTTTTGAATAGAAAGTTCTTGATACCTGAACTCCTCCGAAAGAGCGTGTATCCAGTGTGCCTCCGTAATCACGCGCAAAAGGTACTCCCAGAGCAGTAAAATGATCTATTACCTGGTTACTTACTTCGGCAGCTCTGTATACATTAGCTTCACGGGCACGAAAATCACCTCCTTTAATCATATCATAAAACAGGCGAAAAACAGAATCACCATCGTTACGGTAGTTTTTTGCAGCATTTATACCTCCCTGTGCGGCAACAGAATGAGCCCTCCTGGGAGAATCCTGATAACAGAAACTCTTAACCCTGTATCCCAGTTCACCAAGAGCAGAAGCTGCACTGGCCCCTGATAAACCAGTCCCGACAACAATGATCTCAATCTTTTTCCTGTTGGCAGGATTAATCAACCTCACAGAAGATTTATACTTTGTCCATTTCTGAAAAAGAGGTCCGTCCGGTATTTTTGTATTGAATGCTTCCATTGTTGTTAAATTGTCTATCTGAAAAGCCAAATGGTTATTGCAATAAAAGCAAAACCACCAGGTAATACAACTGAATATAACAACGCAACAGTTTTTACCACAGGAGTCCATATCCGGTGATTAAGGCCGAGCGTCTGAAAGGCCGATGAAAAAGCATGATAAAGATGAAGGCCGAGAAGAATAAAACAGGTCAGGTAGATATAATTATATAAAGGTATTTTAAAAAGATTGTGGGCAACGGAATAAAAATCTTCAGGATTACCCTCTACCAGGCCAAGACGAATAAAGAAGAAGTTAAAAAAATGAAGGATGAGGAATAACAAAATTGAAGAACCAGTCCATATCATGAATTTAGAAAAAGGAGATGTATCCGATTTAGTAGCTATAGCATAACCGACAGGTCTGGCAAGCCAGTTCTTTATCTGTATGTAAAAACCATAAGAGATATGAATAAGTAAAGCAGCAAACAACAATATCTCGATGACTTTGATCACAGGGAAATTTGCCATAAAACCGGCTGCTTTATTAAAAGGTTCAGGATCACTCTTTAGTAATAAAAGATTAATAGCAAGGTGTACAGGCAGAAAAAGTAAAAGAAATAACCCGGCAAGTGCCATCACAAACTTTTTTGAAACAGAGGAAAAGAGGACCTTATTCATTTGAAATATGACAATAACAGGTTGTTTTTCGGAATAAAGAACTGTTATAAAAATATAACTATTTAACTACAATAACAATGAGCAAAGTAGCATCATGAAAATTAATACCATTAACTTTGCCCGAAAAGACAGCTATGGAACGTTATTATAATCATAAAAATGGCAGGATATATTACAGCGACAGAGGTCAGGGTCTGCCTGTTGTATTGATTCATGGTTATCTGGAGAACTCTGAAGTCTGGGCAGGCTTTGCCGACAGACTGGCGCGGAAATACCGGGTTATAGCTGTTGACCTGCCGGGTCATGGTCGCTCAGATGTCTTTGGGGACATTCATGGAATGGACTTTATGGCCGGTCTGATAAAAGAATTATTAGGGGAAGCAGATACTGGTCCGGTCTTTATGACAGGTCATTCAATGGGCGGTTATGTTACTCTGGCTTTTGCTGATCTTTTTCCTGATCTGCTCAAGGGATACTGCCTCTTTCATTCACACCCTTTTGCTGATTCACCGGAGATATTTGAAAAGAGGGAAATGGATATCGGGATGGTGTTGTCGGGTAATAAGGACAGGATCTTCCCTGATAGTATTTCAAGACTCTTTGCAAAGTGTAATCTTGAGAAATATGCCGGTGAAACAGAGCGTCTTAAGAAGATAGCGGCTGCTATTCCTGAAAGAGGTATTATTGCTGCTTTGAGGGGTATGATGGAGAGGCCATCAAGAGTTGAAGTTATGGAAGATAATAACATACCGTGCTTATGGTTGCTGGGGGGAATGGATAACCATATTGACAGTGCAGAAGCCACAGCGAAGGTACAACTTAGCAACAAAATTAAAATTGCTATTCTGAAAAATTCCGGACACATAGGGTTTATTGAAGAGCCCGAACGTTCATTTACTCTTCTGGATTCTTTTATATCATCAATCCAGGGAGAATAAAGAGGGGCATAAAAACAATAAAGTTTTCAATAATTATTTCTCCAGGTACCGGATAGCGTATAATAAAGTAGGATCAATTTTTTCCCATATAGGATATGCACCCTTATTATCCATTATATTCCGGGCGATATAACCTTTGAGTTGGATATAAATGAATTCCCTTGATATTTTAATTCCTTGAGGATCAGGCCTTATGGAATTTTCTGCCGCATAAATTACAAACTGTTCAAAGAGATTCTTTTTGTCGAGGTATTTTTCCAGATCAAGGGGATCGGTGTATTGATTTAAATCATCCCTGTTTTTTTCAGTGTACTGTAATGCATACTGATAGATAAGAGGTCTTACCTGTAGAAGATAAGGTGATATCATAGAGGTATCATAAGGAACAAATTCATCAGGCATGATACCTCCTCCTCCATATACTATCCTGCCGCTGTTTGTAGTGAATTTCAATGAGTCAGGGAACCTTATACTGTCGGAATTGGCAAATTCGTGTCTGTTAAAACGGTCATTGAGATCATTATAATATTCTTCGAAACCGTTTGAATAAGGTTTCTGTATTGATCTGCCGGAAGGAGTATAATATCGTGCAACAGTAAGTCTTATTCCTGAGCCGTCCTGAAAAGTGATAGGTTCCTGTACCAGTCCTTTACCAAAAGAACGTCTTCCAATTATTGTACCCCGGTCATTATCCTGTATAGCTCCGGCCAGTATCTCACTTGCCGAAGCAGTTGTTTCATCAATGAGGACAACAAGATCGCCGGTCTCAAACCTGCCATTACCCCTGGCTCTGAATTCTTTTCTTGGTTGTGTCCTGCCCTGGGTGTAGACAATCAGATCTCCCTGTTTCAGGAATTGCTCAGCTATCTCAATAGCTGCTTCCATTATGCCACCGGAATTACCACGTAAATCCAGTATAAGCTTTGTCATACCCGAAGCTTTTAACTCAACAAATGCGTTCATAAACTCATCGTATGTGGAGAGAGCAAAGTTCGTGATCCGGATATATCCGGTATGCTCATTGACCATGTAAGAAACCTCAATACTGTTCAGTGGAATTTTATCACGGGTTATATTGTAACTGAGAATTTCAGTATAACTTTTTCTTGAAACACCAACTTTGACAGTAGTACCCCGTGGCCCCTTGAGCATGGACATCACTTTTTCATCACTTATGCCTGTACCTGCTATCAGGGAATCATTCACATAGATAATTTTATCTCCGGGAAGCAAACCGGTCTTTTCAGAGGGTCCGCCCGGGATAGTGCTTATTATCAGAATGGTATCATTCATATTGCTGAAGGAAATGCCTATCCCTTCGAAATTACCCTGAAGAGGTTCATTTGCTCTGACCATATCCTTTGCCGGAATATAAACAGTATGAGGGTCAAGTTTTTTTAGAATTGCAGGGATGGCAGTCTCAGCCAGGTCATTGCGGTTAACAGAATCAACATAATTTGCCTCAATAATATTGAGTATATTGCTTAGCTTCTCATTGCGGGGTTTGATACTGGAAAGAGGAGGGATATCATTTTTCACGGGGAAATATATGCCTGTCAGAATACCCAGAATTATAGCAATTGCTACTACCAGTGGAAGAAAAATACTTTTTTTTGAATTATTGTTGCTCATAAATGTCATTTTCAATATCTATATATACCATCTCAATTCCTGCCCGTTTTAATAATTCAATACCGTCGGCTATACGGTATTTATTACAAAATACCACTCTTTTTATTCCTGATTGTATTATCAGTTTTGCACACTCCATGCATGGAGAAGAGGTAACATAAAGAGTGGCATTTTCGCTTGAATTATTCGATTTAGCCACTTTTGTTATCGCATTTGCTTCGGCATGAAGAACATAAGGTTTGGTTACGTTATTTTCATCTTCACATATATTTTCAAAACCTTCAGGAGTTCCATTGTACCCGTCAGATATTATCATTCTTCCCTTTACAATAAGAGCGCCAACCTGACGTCTTTTACAATATGAATTTTTAGCCCATACAAGAGCCATTTCCAGATACCTCTTGTCAAAAATTCTTTGTTTTTCCCCATAGGGTTTAATGATATCATAATCAGCCATAACAGACTTAATTCAGGTAATAATAAAGTGCATAAAGTTAAATATTTATAGATTGCATAACTTAAAAGCCTTTGTTTTTTTACTTAAGTTAATGCAGAAATTGTTTCTCCGGCTTTATTTTTAAGATATTTTCCCATCAGAAATCCTTCACTGATTTCCAAAAAAATGTCAGGCCGACAAGATGATAATAATGTTGGCCTGTGATGTAGATTTATTTTTATTTTTATAATAAATAACGTATGTTTACAACATTAGTGTTCTAGTTATGAATAAATCATATAAGTTTGATAAAGTGCTGCAGGATCTTGCAAATTATTCAAGAGTTATGTCGCATCCGGCAAGACTGGCAATACTGAAAATTCTGGCTCAATCAAAGTTTTCCGCCTCAGGGGATATAGCAGATTTTATTCCTCTGAGCCGTACCACTGTTTCACAACATCTTTCCGAACTCAGAAGGTCAGGACTGATTTCCAGCCGGACCGATGGACTTAATATTATCTATTCGCTTAATCATAAGGAAATTAAGAAGTATAACAAGTCGATTAAAAAATATTTCGCTTTAATCAGGGAATCGTCTGATACAGATACTGCCGGTTGATATTGTACTCCTGACAAAACTTATTGAGTAAAGCATTTTAAGCTGATACAAAATGGTGAACAGTAAACCGGAATAAAAGAATAATAATAAATATAACATGAACAAAAAAGGTATAACAGGTATAATTAGCAGTTTCGGATGTGCTTTTATGGGACTTCTGGTACTTGTGAAAGAAGAAAGAAATGCCCTGATACAGCTGGCTCTTCTTATCCTGGCTGTTGTACTTGGGATAGTACTTAAAATAAGTAAAGAGGACTGGCTGGCTGTTATTATTGTTAGCGGCTTTGTGGTTACAAGCGAGTGTTTTAACACAGCAATAGAGAATCTTTCGGATATTGTTACAAGAGAACATGATGGAAGGATTAAAAAGGTTAAAGATATTGCTGCCGGAGGGGTACTCATTGCTGCTATAGCTGCAGCAATAACAGGATTGCTCGTTTTTGTGCCTGAATTAACAGATGTTTTTCGCAGTTAGGGTTTAATAAAATAAAGACTGTTTTTAGATACATATTTACAAAACTGATTAAGGAGGAATTGTTATGGCTTTAACACTGGTCTTGCTTGCTCTGTTTGGTATTGCCATGGCTCATTTTGAGGGTGTCGTTGTTGTATACCTTCGGAAAGCCATTGCTATGATTGACTCGCCATCGACTAAAAATGTTGTCGATTCCATTCCTGAAAGATACTTGCATATTGAGATGACAAGAGAAGCAGCAACGATTGTCATGCTTTTGCTTATTGCATATCTGACTGGCAGTTCGTGGGTGGAAAAAGGAGTCTTCTTTCTTTGGACCTTCGCTTTCTGGGATCTGTTCTATTATCTTTCTCTTTATATACTTATTAAATGGCCACCCACACTTAAAACCATTGATGTTCTCTTTCTCATTCCTGTACCATGGATAGCCCCGGTATGGTTTCCGATTGGGGTGTCATCTTTGACAATAATTACAATTATCGTTTTATACATATTTAAGATACTGGTCTGATATGTCCGAAATTTCAAGATGAAAAGCAGCTATAAAAAATATTCTGTTAATTTTGGGGTCAATTAACATGTTGAATTAAATCAAATGTAACTTACATGAGCAGTAACTCACAATAGTGGATGCTTGTTTAATTCATGTAAGTTCCATACAGCCAATGAAATAATATTTAAATAATTGTATGAAACTTTCCCGGTTTTTATCATCCTTTATGACTTTTTGTCTTTTATCATTTTTTGTTTCCCTAAATGTCCAGGCTAAAAACTCTTATCCAGGTGATTATATACAGCAGGATACAATATATAAAAGCAGTAAAGAGATTAAACAGCCTGTTTATACTACAATGCGTCTTGTGACTGATAAGCCTGTTATAGACGGGAAACTCGATGATGAATGTTGGCAATACGGTACATGGGCCGGGGATTTTCATCAATGGATACCACATGAAGGGGCTCCTCCCACTTATCCAACGGAAATCAATATTCAGTATGACGATAAGAATATCTATGTTGCCATTCGTGCCTGGGATGGCGAACCTGAGAAAATAGTAAGGATGTCGACAGGACGTGATGAATATGATGGGGATGTAGTTGGATTATCCTTTGATAGTTACAGGGATTACCGGACAGGATTTGAATTTCATGTCTCTGCCTGGGGGCAAAAGACAGATAACATCCTGTTCAATCCCATGAATTGGGATTCTAACTGGAATGCAGTATGGGATGCGAAAGCAGGAATGGAGGATTCTGCATGGGTAGCCGAAATGGAAATTCCTTTCAGCCAGCTTCGTTATAGCCGCGAAGAGGAACAGGTATGGGGCATGCATGTATGGAGATGGATTTCAAGGCTTTCAGAGGAGAGTGACTGGGAGATTCAAAGCAGTACCGGTCCCGGTATGCTTTATAATTTCGGCGAATTAAGGGGTATAAGAAACTTGAAACCATCACGGCGAATTGAGATAATGCCCTTTGCTTTAGGTAGTCTTGAGACCTTTGAAGCGAATGCTGATAATCCTTTTAACTCAAATGGAAGAGAATGGGCTGGCAGCCTGGGGCTTGATGCCAAGATAGGGGTATCAAGTAATTTCACTATTGATCTGACCATAAATCCTGATTTCGGGCAGGTTGAATCTGATCCCTCAGTGATGAACCTGTCTGCTTTTGAAACATTCTATGAAGAAAAACGGCCTTTTTTTCTTGAAGGGCTGACTATCTTTGATTACGATTTTGATGATAAAAGCCTTTTTTATTCACGAAGGATAGGTCATTCTCCTTCACGCAACCTGTATCAACCGGAAGGTTATCATGTTGATGCCCCCGAAATGACTTCAATACTGAGCGCTCTTAAATTCAGTGGAACAACATCAAAAGGACTTTCTGTAGGATTGATACAAAGCATTACAGCAAATGAATTTGCACGGCTAAGTGATTCATATGGCAATACAGAAGAAGTTAAAGTTGAACCACTTACAAACTATACAATGGCCCGGATACGTAAGGGGTACAATGAAGGTAATACTTTCATCGGAGGTATCATAACGTCAACAAACAGATCAATAGATGATGAAGGTCTGGAATTTTTGGTTAATGATGCTTTTACAGGTGGTCTTGACCTGAGACATCATTGGAAGGACAAGAAATACTATCTTGATGCAAGACTTGTCGGTAGTTATCTTGATGGCAGCAGTGAAGCTATTACTATGTTACAGGAATCTTCTGCCCGGTATTTTCAGAGACCGGGAGCTGACTATCTTAATTATGATACTGAAAGAACCAGTCTTGGTGGTCATGGAGGTAAGATAAAAATAGGAAAAGGGTCACAGGGCCTTTGGAAATATGCTACTGAAATCTCCTGGGTTTCACCCGGTCTTGAACTAAATGACATGGGATATATGAACCACGCTGATGAAGTAACACAAAGCAATGAAATATCTTTTTTAGTGACCCGCCCTTTCTCAATCTTCAATACTTTTTCTGCGAACTTTAACCAGTTTAATTCGTGGAATTTTAACAGTACCTATATGGGATCGGGAGCAAGTCTTGCTTTTTCAGCTCAGTTCAGAAATAATTATTCATTCAGAACAAATTTCTTTTTTCATTCACAGGGCTTTGATACCAGAAAATTACGCGGAGGACCGGATATGATAGTTCCCGGCAGTATTATGGCTTCAGCTAATCTCAGAACAGACGGATCAAAAAGATGTATTGCAGGGTTAACAGGAAGTTATGGAAGATCAGGAAATAATTCAGGGTGGAATTATAGTCTTATGCCCAGCCTCACTGTCCGTCCTCTGCATATGCTTAAGCTCAGTTTAAATATCGACTACAGCAGGAATGTTGATGAACTGCAGTATGTAACATTCCTGGATCAATTAATGCCTGTCAGACAATTTTTTCTTGGAACAATTGATCAGAAAACAATGGGCCTGACTTTCAGAGCCGATCTGAATATAACACCTGAGATATCTGTACAGTACTATGGGAGCCCGTTTGTGTCGAGAGGTTCTTATTCGGAATTCAAAAGAATAACATCTCCCGGGGACAAAGACTATGACCAAAGGTTTGTTTTAATGAACAGTATGAATGTAGACCAGGGTTTAATAGAATTGTATGAACAGGGTCAGACTGTTCCACAGTACCTGATCAGAAATCCCGATTTTAATTTCCATGAGTTCAGATCGAATCTGGTAGCAAGGTGGGAGTTTAATCCCGGCTCTTATCTTTATCTGGTATGGTCAAGTGACCGGTCAGGAAATAACTTTTCTTCAGAAGCTTCTTTGGGTGAATCCTATAAATTCCTTGGAGATGTGTATCCGGGAAATATTTTCCTTGTTAAATTCAATTACTGGTTCTCTCTCTAATAGGTACTGTCAATGAATATTCATCATAGCCGCCTATCTGTTTGTCACAGGTTAATAAATAGTTATCAAATTCGGAAGTCTTTATTTTGCATAATTTGTGGAATTCTCCATTTTTATCCGTATAAAGATGTGCAAAACAGATTGAATGGAGCATATGTCAACTGATGATGAAATGGGTATATTAATTTGTGAGGATAACAAACTGGCAAAGAAAACCCTTTCATTGCTTATAGAAAAAGAAGGTTATTCAACAGATACAGCTGAAGATGGGATTGAAGCACTTCATCTGATTACAGAAAATAATTATGATCTGATAGTTGTTGATATTCATTTACCATATCACAGTGGACTGGAGCTGATTAAATATCTTCGGTCAGATATGAACAAAAATACTCCTGTTCTTATCGTATCTGCTTTCAGTGACCCTCAGGTACAGAAGCAGGCCGGAGACCTGGGCATTAATGGATATATAGTTAAACCTTTCAATCCTGGTGAGCTTCTTGAAAAAATAAGATCAATTTGTAAGAAATAATATATGCACAGAAAACATCATATTATATTAATTATCTGTTATTTATTTTCATTTTTACTTGTTTCTGCACCCCTTGCGGCACAATATACAGATGATCCTGAAGCTGAATATGGAAGAATACGTTCCATAGCCTTTGAGGGTAATTATCAGGAAGCAGCTGTTGCTGCAAGGAAGCTGGTGAATGAATACCCTGATTATGGGGATGCACGCATACTTTTAGGACGTATCCTTGCCTGGCAAAAAAAATATGAACTGGCAGCAGCTGTGATAGATACTCTGTTGATGACAGAGCCAGACAACCCTGATGCTCTTTCAGCCAGAAGAGACATAACATTGTGGTCAAAAGAAAATACACCTGTAGCTTCAGATATAAGAATTGGTTATTCATTTGATTCCTTCAGTGAACCTTATTCCCGTTTCTGGCAGATATTCAAGGCAGGTGGCGGTCATCATTTTAACTTTGGACCGGTAACAGCCGGAATAAATGCAGGCAATATTAAAAAAGATGATCCGGAGATGAGTGTTACAGAGTTGCAGTTTGAAGCTGAAGCCTGGCCAACTATATCTGATAAGAATTATGCATATATTGCTTATGCCTATAGTCCGGGTGATTATTTCCCCAGTCACAGAGCTGCATTGGAACTATGGCAGATACTGCCTGATGGATGGGCTGTGTCGGCAGGTCTCAATTATTATTATTTTGACCGGAATATTTTTATTTCAGGACTATCTGTGGAAAAATACCTGAATAAATTCTGGTTCTCACTAAAGGGATATGTGTATTTTAAAGATAATGGACCAACGACTTCCTTTTATCTTAACGGACGAAGATATTTCAATGATACTGATTACCTTCAGCTCACTCTTGGTACCGGAACCGCTCCGGATGAACCCTTTGATGTACAGACCGATGTGGAGCGGCTTAATGCCAACAGTGTTAGACTTGCATATTTTGTTTCTCTTTCCGAAAAAATAAAAATGCGTATAGGGGCAGGATATTCGAGGGAGGAGTACCAGGAGGGACAATTACGCAACCGCTTTGAAGGAAATATTAACCTCATCTATGCACTTAAGATGAAATAATGAAGCATTTTGTTTTATTCATAACAGCTCTCTTATCCCTTTTTCTACTGCAGACAGTATCTTCTGCGCAACAGATAGCTGATTCGGGTATCTCAGGTGCTATTAGTCCTGAGCCGGAAACCATATCTGATATAACTCTTGAATATAATATTGAAAATGCAATAATAAAAGGTTTTGTGGCATCCGGGATGAATGATTTTCCGGTACAGTTAGGCGCTTTCCGGAGGAGAATAAACGCTCAGGCTTTTCTTAATGAAGTAAGGGAATACATTGACAGGAATGCTATCATGGTTGACGAAGATGGCTTTTTCAAAGTCAGGATTTCAAAATCTCCAATACCCGGAAAGATATCTGGAAAGGGGAAAGAAGTAATAGAAGAAACCCAACAGGTGGCACAAAACAGGATTAATATTAATAGTCCAGGCACATTTCAGGAAATTGTCACCGGCGCTGGTACTGCTGAAACGAAAAATGATACAGGATTACTCTCAGATAACATTATTACAGAACAAGCAGTTGCGGTAACTCCGGCTGAAATCCTTTTCCTGAATGAAGATAACCCCTGGCTTAAAAGAATAGATTATTTTGGTAAATCAATTTCCTTTGTCAATTCTCTCATTGCAACAATAGCTTTTTCCATTACGACAATGCTTGTTTTGCTGATTGTCATTCTGTTAAACAGGAGAAGGATGGAAAAGGAAGAAAAATTACGCCAGTATCTCCTGGAGAAATACCAGGGTCTTATTCTGGACTATCTTTTTAGCAATGCCAATCCTGACGATTTCCGTCCTATCGCCTCTGATACTTTTCGCCGGCAGGTGCTTATCGACCAGATGATAGATGTGAGTATTAACCTTAAAGGTGAAGAGGAAAAGAAACTGTTAAGTCTGTATAAGCATCTGGGACTGGACAGGGATTCTGTCAGAAGGGCAAGAGATAAACGCTGGCATAAGAAAATAAAAGGTTTCAGGGAACTTGCATTTATGAACATAAGGGATGCAAATGAGGAAATTTATAAAGCGCTCAATTCGTCGAATGATATTCTCCGTATGGAAGCGCAAATAGCCCTTGTCAGACTTGGCGATGAAAATTCTTTTGAATTCCTGTCACATCTGACCAGACCCTTCTCTTTATGGGAACAGATATCTCTTCATGAGATGATCATCCAGCATGATATACCGGTGCCTCCATTTAAGCAGTGGTTAAAATCTGAAAATACGACAGTTGCCATGTTCGCTCTTCGTATGATAAGAGAGTTTAAACAAAACGATGCAGAAGATGATGTGAGAGAAACAATTATGCATCCTGAGCCCGAAGTAAAGAAACTCGCAATACAAGTTGCAGGAGACATGGAGATGAGATCAACACTTGGGACAATGAAGAGGATGTATAAAGATCAGGATTATGGTATTTGCCTGGAGATTGTAAAGGCAATGGGTAAGATGCCTGATTTGTCGATGATGGGTTTTCTTACTCTGGTGCTTGACAAGGAGGACGATGTCCAGTTACAGATTGAAGCTACGAAAGCAATAGAAAACAACGGGGAGGAAGGAGTAAAAGCTCTTGTTAAACTGATGAAGTCGGAGTACAAAAACTATAATATTATTGTAAGACACGTTCTTGACCGAAGAATATATTAGAAGCTATGGATTTACTATTCGGACATATAGTTTTCATTCTGACACTGATAATATTTGTGTCATATCTTTGTCTCGGGATATTTTCCGCCCTTGAGTTACGTAAATATCTGAGAAAGAACAGTTATGTCAATTACAACTCTCTGGTTTTATCTCCTTTAAGTCCTAAAATATCAATTATTGCTCCGGCTTTCAATGAGAGTAAGACTATTATTGATAACATAAGAACATTATTATCTCTGTATTACAATAATTTCGAAGTTATTCTGGTTAATGACGGATCAACAGATAACACCTTTGAAAAGATCATGGAAGCTTATGATCTTGTAAAGGTCAATTATTATTTTGATTATCGTATACCATGTGAGAGGATAAGGGGTGTTTATAAATCGAAAGATCCCTCCTATACAAGGCTGACTGTGATCGACAAAAACAATGGAGGAAAAGCTGATTCTCTCAATGCCGGTATAAATATATGCAAGAGTTCACTTTTTGTTTCTATTGACGCAGATTCAATAATTGAACCGGATTCTATATTAAAGCTTGTAAAGCCTTTTCTTGAGGAAAAAGAACGTAAGGTTATCGGATCAGGAGGGGTTATCAGGATAGTTAATTCATGTGAGGTGGAACGTGGGCATATAAGGGAGATTCATATTCCAAAAAAGATTTTGCCACGTTTTCAGGTACTTGAATACACCAGGGCTTTTCTTCTTGGAAGGATGGCATGGAGCCATCTGGATGGTTTGATGCTTATATCCGGGGCTATGGGGATTTTCGACAGGGAGACTGTTATTAATGCGGGCGGATATAGTACAAAAACAGTTGGAGAAGACATGGAACTCGTTCTGCGAATGAGGCGTTATATGTCTGAGCACGATCGTAAATATGAGGTCACTTATATTCCGGATCCTCTGTGTTGGACAGAAGTGCCTTCAGATGTAAAGTCTTTGAGGAGGCAGAGGACAAGATGGACAAGAGGGCTGGTTGAATCGTTGTGGACTCACAGGAAAATGTGCCTGAATCCTGAATACAAGCAATTGGGATTACTTGGGTATCCATACTGGTTATTCTTTGAATGGCTTTCTCCGTTAATTGCTTTTGCCGGTTTTGTGTTTACAATATATCTTATAATTATAAATGCTCTTAACTGGCCATTCTATTTACTGCTATTTCTTTTTGTCTACACTTTTGCTGTTGCTCTTTCAACCTGGTCTGTTTTGTTTGAAGAAATTACATTTCATAAATACAAGAAAAAAAGAGATGTGCTGAAACTATTGGGTACCGCATTACTTGAGCCTTTCTTTTATCCTGTACATACCTGGTTTGCCATAAGGGGAAATTTTGAAGCCCTGAGACGGAAAAAAGGATGGGGACAAGCCGACAGATCGGGATTTGACAAAAAGAAGAAAACAGTAAGAAAGCCTACATTACGTCAGTCGGCGAAGAATGGAAGAGAAGTTAAACCGGATTTAACTATCTGATAGGATTTCTTTTCGACACTGACTGTAGGAGGTGCTATCAGCCATTTTGTCCAGCTGTATCTTGTTGTGGAGGAAACTACATTATTTTTATAATTAACAGAAAGTGCTATACCATCCGACTGGCTTGTTTTGATCTCGTATGAACGTCCGCCATCGTGTGTCTCAGCCCCGTCAATCACTCTCATCTGTGTGGGATCATAGAAATACAGGAGGGTCCACGGGAGTCTGATTTTCACTTTGTTGTTATACCAGGCAACGGCAGTGCGTTCTCCGAAAGAATAGTCAGATGAATTTTCAACAGGCAGTTTCCCTGTTGTATCTACTGTGAGCATGTAAGAGTCGTTATAGAATTTCATTAATACCCATGGGGCACCATCGGTAACAATGCTTTTGTATTTCTGTACAGCAGGATCAGAAAGATTGAATCTGGGAGTCAGACCATTCATGTCATAGGCTTCTGTAACATGGTGAAGAGCTGTGTCCTGCCCGAACACTATATTGAGTAGAAACTCTGATCTGTTGGGAATGTTTTTCCCGTCAGGGAAGAGTGATTCTCCTGTGTTGCTGAGATAAGTATCAAGTGCGATCATCATTGTATCTCCCGGAGTTATGTTCTGAGAGGTTTCAAGCTCTAACATAAGGAAGCAGTTATCATTGGTTATCTCCACCTTACTTACCGGCCCTGTGCTATTATCCAGCTGGTATTGTATGAATGGCCCGGTATTAGTCTGACTGAAGGTAAGAAGGCCAAAGTTTTGTTCCGGTGACAACAGGTTATGCCAGAGTTGCCGTGTAGGGATGGTCACTTCTTCAGAGGGGAAGCCATAGGCTTCAAGATAGGCAATAAGCCACGTGGGTTTAAACCATTCATCCATCCATGCAAAAACAAAACCGCCTGCACAGCCTGAAGACAGAATATTGTGCATGAGACGCATGTTTTTCTCACCTTGCTGGTTTTCGGAATAGCCTCCGTGATCCATATCGCTGAATGATTCATGGGCACTGTTCCAGCTGGATGGAACTCCAAATTCTCCTATCACGAGAGGTATTTCTGAATAATGATCCTTAAGGGCGACCAGATAACCGAGATAGCTGTTTTGACCGTACTCATCTTCATAGATCTGATAGGAAGGTTCCTGGCTTATGAAATTGGGGTAGTACGGGTAGGCATGGTAGCAGGCGAAAATTCCTGCATGGCCGGTTTTTCCCTGTATCTTACAGATATCAAAAGAGGCTTTGTCTTCGTCAGGATCAACGGGATGGGAGAGAGGATCAAGGGTTGGCCAGCTTGATATGCTAACAGGGCGTCTTACATTATACTGATCATTCTCGTAAGATACAACTTCATCAAGCATTTGTGTTATAAACACTTCCGAAGCTGTTGCATCTGATATACTGAATTGAAAACCCGAAAAAGAAGTGAGTTCCGGGTGAAATAGATCAGTTGAATCTATTTCCTCAGGCATTATCTCTCTTCCTGTTATATAACCTGCGGTCCATCTGCTTACATCGGTGAGATATGTGCCATGAGCTCTTCCCGGTCTGGGAGCAATGGTGTTGTTCCCGTGTATGCAGTCTATTACCTCACGTATACCCGACCGGAAAGCTTCAGTCCGAAGTACAAGATCATAGTCATCCGGATTATTATTGTCTTCAATCTCATCAAGCCAGATACCCTGGAAAAGAAGCAAAGGGTTATCCGGGTTACGCTGGTTGTATTCAGCAAGTTTTTCATAAAAAACGGGAGGATGCAGGGTATATATCCTGATGCAATTAAAACCTGCTTCTGCCATCTCTTTTATCCATTTTTCATATGTCCCTTCTGTCAGGGATTCAACAGCATAAGCAATCTCTCCGGGGAAATATCCGGGAGGTGAAGATCCGAGATTTATTCCTTTCAGTAGCACAGGCCTGTAACCTGTCCCGGTGAACATCTCAATATGATCTCCTGATGTCCTGTAGGGCATATATTGTTTTGCCGCAAGTTCAAAATTTATCACTGTATCACAACCTATAGTAATATTTGTAAGTCTTACAGGATAATAGTTATCTAGTTTAACGGTAGCCGTAACAGCATATCTTCCAGTGTTGAGAGATGGTAATGTATTGAAAGGAGGCGGCATAAGAGATACAAGTCCCGTGCCTGAAGAATAGGAGGACTGACCTGCAATTTTGAGCAGCTTACCGGAAGTAGTCCTTCCCCTGAAGGTAAGAGAGTAAATATAATAACCCTGTTGTACAGGTGTCCCGTTATTTGTCCTTCCGTCCCATGCAATCTGATAACTTCCTGCAGAAGTGGAAGGGAATAACAGCTCAGTGATTTTCTGACCGGTAAAATTATATACAGAAAAACGAATATCGCCGTCAGTGTTTATAATAAAAGGGATATTTACAGAGTGAGAAAAAGGATTGGGATATGGCTTAGCCAGCTCAATCAGACCGGGAACATCCTCATATAATGCAAATAAACGGATTGAATATGTTCCGTCACTTCGTGATATTCCTGAATAGAGGGTGTTCCCTGATGAAAAAGAGATTTGTGCATCGGGAATTGTATTTCCAAAAGCATCGGTTATTTTACCTGTGACATTATAGTCGGCAGCAGTCAGAGGTGCCGCAATAAGAAACGACATCATCAGGAATGTGAAAAATCTGGCTAAACACCAATTAAATATTCCTGATAATGTCGTTTTATTCATACTGTCATCAATTTTCTGATTGACTCAGATCATTAGCAGCATGGATAAGATAAATATAATCGGCAGATACATCGATTACATATTCATTTTCTCCCCAGAAGAATGGCCAGTCTTCTTGGTGTTCCGGGAAATCGGGTTTTAAGATTACGATACCGGGTACAACACCGCCGGCAATAAAACTGAAGTCTGCCCGGTTAGTTCCGTATGCATATTTTTTGGATCGGGTACCCACTCCGGAAATAAATGATATATTGGATCCGGGGTGGCAGCCATGAATATAATGAAGTCCCCGGAAATAATACTCAGGGCCTATAATTTCAGGGAATTCTTTATGTAGCTTATAGTTTGTTAAAGCCCAACTGACTATCTGGTTATTACCACCCCAGCCACCTGCTCCTATTGAGACACCAAAAGGATTGGCATTGGTAAGTTCATCATTGGATTCTTTATATTTCTCAACGAAGGGAATCAGTTTAGTTTTAAATTCCTCATCCATATAGGGGATAGCATGAAGAGCTATACTCATATTCATATTGTACCCTTGTTCCATTGAAGGCCAGAATAACTCTACAAATTTATCAGCATAATGTTTTTCTCCGGTTGAAATGAAGAGTTCGAGGGCAGTTGCCATTTCAGCTGATCCGCCAAACATAAAACCTCTTCCTGCCGGTTGTGTTTCCGGTTTATTATGTTGATCGACCCAGCCTTTTTTTGCTGCTGCGAGGCACTCACTGGCAAGAGCATCATTATAACCTTTCAGAACACGGCCTGCAGCTGCAAGAGCGGTATACATACCATAGTTCTCACGTGGACTTTCATTTGTAAAAACCCATCTGTCGTCAGGAGTACCGCTGTAATTACCTCTTATTTCATAAGGTCTCAGGCTTGGATCATAAATGAGGTTGTCGGTTTCGTTAATGGCATCTCCCAGGTGATGATACTGATGGAGGTTTGGAACAATAATACCTCTTGTAGCTCTGCCGAAGGCTCTGTACTGGGCAATCAGTGCAAGAGTGCCATGTTCAATCTGCTGGAGCAGGTCAGGAGTGCCGTCAGGATGGTGAATATCTACAAAACGCTGTTTCTGATCTATAAGAGTCTCATCACGCTCAACATCAAATGTTTCCCAGGTATTGATGAGAGAGGGGACAACAGCGCTGTGTCTGCCTGTTTGTATGTCAAAATCGCCTGCATCGAACCATCCTCCCATATCCAGACCTGGGATATGTTCTCCCGGTTTGTATTTTGTTCCGGTACTTTCTCCCATACGGTAACCATCGAAATGCTGATGATTGACCGGAGCCTGTCTGGCATCATCAAGGTAAGGACGGCCATGCCATACACGGTAGGCTTCATTTACAAACATATGATCCATTTGTGCCGGAAAAAAGACATCAAGAGTTTTATGCCAGGCATCAGAGTAAATATGTGTCCCGATCTGGAAGACATCTGATTCCACATCACCATATTGGATCATATACAATCCGGGATCACGAACCTCTGAAAAATCAAATTTTGCATAATTATATCTCAGGTATTCACCCCATTCCAGGGGAGGGGCGCTGAAAGCTTCAGCCCATTTCCCATTATCGTTTATTTTTAAAAGAGTGGCACGGCCCAGTACTTTGTCATTTTTATCAAGTTCAATAACGGCAACTTTATCCTCATCCGGGAAGTAACCCACTTGTGAATGTGCAATTACAGGAGGCCTTATCCATCCCGGAATAAGATTCGGACTTATTATCCATTCTACTACTTTACCGGTTTTTCCTGAAGGAATAATGGTACGAACCACAAACCAGCCATTCTGGGCAACGTTACGACCATCCAGAAGCATAATATCGTTGTCAGATGATTCAATTTTAACTCTTCGCTCAGGGTCTTCCGGAGCCAGAATAAACGTCTTTCCCTGTGCTATGGGCAATGCCTCAACAAATTCATCTCTTCCACGATCGTCAAAAGTGGTATGACCGGCAAACTGTGGAAATTTTTCTGAATTAGGCCTTACTTCCATGGAACTGGATGGATAGAGAGGGAATAAACCTGTCTTGTCATCTGCAAGAAATGATTTTTCAAAATACTCTGTAGGCAGAAATTCCAGATTAAGGCCGGCTCTTCCTTCAAGGACTTCAGGAAGAGGTTCATCAAGCTCCACACTGAGGATGATCGCATTGCCCTGGGGCTTAACTACTAACTTAGAAGTAAAATCATAATCATCATAACTGAGGACAACATCAATACTGTTGTTTTCCCTGTTAACATTACGTTCTACCATCGTGGGGATTGCATCCCACTGCTCAGGTGTCGGATTAATTCTGACAGCACCTCCTGTGGCTGTTCTTAAACCATGATGTATCATAAATACACCGGCTATCTTTTCATCGAAGAACGTTGGGTTGTACTGGTTTTCAAAAACCATTACATTGAAACCTCTGGCTTCGAAATAGTCTTTGTCATTCAATATGAATTCTTCTCCTGATGAGGAAGATACATTGTCGCACGACAAAAACAAACCTGCAGAGGCCAGTATGAAAAAGGACACAACTGCAGATACAAAATAAAATGATTTTTTCATGGGATAAGTTTATAAACGGTTTATAGTATAAAAGATAATGAATTTTCGGGTTTTATCTTGTGAAAATAATCTTTTTAAGTTTAAAAACCGGATATGGATGGGTTTTTTAAAATATTGAATGTTCTATTTATGCTTTAGTAAAGTCCTTCAACCGAAAGATATCTTTCTCCTGTGTCATAAATGAAGGTCAAAATCCGGCTTTTTTCAGGCATTTCAGGTATTTTTTTGGCCACTGCGGCCAGGCTGGCTCCGCTGGAGATACCGGCGAGGATACCTTCTTCTCTTGCAGCACGTCTTGCAAAATTAAAAGCTTCTTCTTTTGAGATAGTTATTACACCGTCGAGAATATCAGTATGAAGATTTGGAGGGATGAATCCGGCTCCTATTCCCTGTATGGGATGAGGTGATGGTTTTCCTCCGCTTATGACGGGTGACTGTTCCGGTTCAACTGCAAATATTTTAATATCCGGAAATTTATTCTTTAGAATTTCTCCCACACCTGTAATATGACCTCCGGTGCCTACCCCGCTTATAAAATAGTTAATTCCTTCAGGAAAATCTTTTAATATTTCGCTGGCGGTATTTTTCTGATGGATGATGATGTTTGAAATATTATCGAATTGTGATGGTATCCAGGTATTGTTTATCTCATTACTTATTTCTTTTGCCCTTTCAATGGCTCCTTTCATCCCTGAGCCTGCAGGTGTAAGTTCCAGTTCGGCACCATAAGCTTTCATCAGTTTTCTGCGTTCAGGCGACATTGACTCAGGCATAACAATGATAAGTCTGTAGCCCTTGACGGCAGCCGCCATTGCAAGACCGATTCCGGTATTGCCTGAAGTCGGTTCTATAATGACAGTATCTTTTTTAAGTATACCCTCTCTTTCAGCATCCTCAATCATCGCCAGGGCAATTCTGTCTTTGATGCTTCCTCCCGGATTACGGGCTTCAAATTTGACCCATACTTCATGTGACTGACCAAATAGCCTGTTAAGCCTGATATGAGGAGTATTGCCTATGATCTCAGTAACATCGGATACTTTCATAACCACTATATACTTTTATCCTTATCATCGTTTTTCGGGCCGGAAAATTTTTTCCCGTTCCTGTATTCAATCTGAGGTCGGTGATATACTATTGTCCCGGGATCCACTCCTGATGTGAGCCATACATTTCCACCTATGACACTATCGTGTCCTATAAGCGTTTCACCTCCAAGAATAGTACTTCCCGCGTATATAATGACATTATCTTCAATAGTGGGATGACGTTTGGTGTTACTCATTTTTTTATCAACATGCAAGGCTCCCAGTGTTACACCCTGATAGATTTTTACATTCTCACCTATAATTGTTGTTTCACCAATGACGATACCTGTACCATGGTCTATGAAAAATTTTTTTCCTATAGTGGCTCCCGGATGAATGTCGATTCCTGTTTTACTATGCGCATGTTCACTGATGATGCGAGGCAGGATTGGGATATCAAGTTTGTATAGAATATGTGACAGGCGGTAGACAGTCACAGCATAAAACCCCGGGTAGCACAAGAGTACCTCTTCAATGTTGTACGATGCCGGATCGTGTTGAAGATATCCTTTGGCTTCTTCCAGGAGATCCAGATAGACAGGATGAAGAGAATTAAAAAATATCTCCGACAATTCTTCCGGAGATCCCTTAAGACTGGAAGCGACAGGTTTAAGCAGTTCTTCAAGCTCAATTTCCAACTGAGTGTATTTCAGCCGGGTCTCTTTTATGCCGGGTCTCTGATTATCTTTTATCGGGAAAAGAAAAAGAATAAGGTCTTCAATAAATTTGTGAGCATCTCTTACTGAAGGCACTGCCTGGCAGTAACTGCTCTGGATCTTCATAATTTCTTCAGGAATGTTATCCATGTATCAGAAAATGTTAATATAGTATTTGAGAGGTAAAATTAGTAAAATCTTATAAGAACCATTGCAAAGGACTGTAAATAAAATCAGAGTGGTTGTTTATTGCTCTCGCTTTTCACTCTCACTCTGATATTGTACCCGGAGCCGGGATCGAACCGGCACAGCATTGCTGCCACTGGTGTTTGAGACCAGCGCGTCTACCAATTCCGCCATCCGGGCGTGCAGGTCTTGCAGGTCTTTGTTAAGAAGGACAAATTTAATAGAAATATTCATCAAATAAAACCGTCTTAAGACACTGTTGTTTCCTTTAGTGGAATACAGTTTTTTTCAGATAAAGCAGCAACATTCCCGACAAATCAGGGTATTGAGATAAGTGAGATAAGATTCAGGCAGATTATTAAATAACAAAAAGCATTGTCAGTGTAAGCGTGACACAGCAGGTGATCCGACACTTTCTCTTATTATTTTTTCAATTCCGGCTCTGTCGAGACCGCATTCTCTGTATAGTTCTTCCTGGCTTCCGTGCTCAACGAAATAATCAGGAATACCGAGCCGTCTAACTTTTGCGTTATAACCCTTATCTGCCATAAATTCTATGACAGCGCTTCCAAAACCTCCTTTAAGGATCCCATCTTCAATGGTTATAATGTTTTTAAAATTTTTAAAGACACTATGAAGTGTTTCTTCATCGAGAGGATCTGCAAACCTCATATCCCAGTGGGCAACCGATATTGATTCTTCCTTAAGTCTTTTTATAACAACAGCCACATCATTTCCAGGATGGCCAAGGCTTAATACTGCAACATCATCTCCATCACTTATCAGCCTTGCTTTTCCGATCTCTGTTTCCCGGAAAGGTTTTTTCCAGTCGGTTAAATGACAATTTCCTTTCGGATAGCGTATAGAGAAGGGTCTGTTGTTTTTATCAAGCTGAGCTGTATACAGCATATTCCTGAGTTCAATGGCATCCATGGGAGCTGCAACAACAATATTAGGGATGCTCCTCATAAAAGCTATGTCGAAAAATCCGTGGTGAGTAGCACCATCAGCACCTACAAGACCTGCGCGGTCAAGACAAAAAACCACATGAAGATTCTGGATTGCAACATCATGGATTACCTGATCGTAGGCTCTCTGTAAGAATGATGAGTAGATGTTACAGAAAGGTATCATGCCCTGAGTTGCCAATCCTGCAGAAAATGTAACAGCATGTTGTTCAGCTATTCCCACATCGAAAGTTCTTTCAGGAAGTTCTTTCATCATTAAAGACAGAGAACATCCTGTAGGCATGGCAGGTGTTATACCTGCAATTTTATCATTTTTAAGCGCCAGTTCCAGAATTGTTTTCCCAAAGATCTCATTGTAAGGAGTCCCTTTATCGGTGTCGGAGGAAATGATAAATTGTCCGGTTTTTCTGTCGAATTTTCCCGGAGCATGAAAAGCTGTCTGGTTTTCTTCCGCTTGTTTGAATCCTTTTCCTTTAACTGTAAGACAATGCAGCAGCTTTGGTCCGGGTATGCGCTTCAGATCTTCCAGGACTCTTGACAGATGCATAACATCATGTCCGTCAATAGGACCGAAATACCTGAAATTCATTCCTTCAAAGAGATTGCTCTTATCGAGAATGGTACTTTTAAAACCTGCTTCAAGCTGGGCAGCAAGTGTTCTGGCATCAGGCCCCAGTTTTCCTACTTTCCCCAGGAAATTCCATACCTTATCTTTAAACCTGTTATACGTTCTGCTGGTAGTAATATCGAGAAGATACTCTTTAAGGGCACCTACATTGGGATCTATTGCCATGTTGTTATCGTTAAGGATGACCAGGATATCGGAATTGCCTGCTCCGGCATTGTTCAATCCTTCAAATGCCTGACCTGCTGTCATGGCACCGTCACCTATGACTGCTACCACATGCCTTTTTTCTCCCTTCTGCCTTGCAGCTACAGCCATCCCAAGAGCAGCAGAAATAGAAGTCGAAGAATGACCTGTTCCAAAAGCATCATACTCGCTCTCTGCTATTTTAGGAAAACCACTGATCCCTTTGTACTTACGGTTAGTGTGAAATATGTCTCTTCTGCCTGTGAGTATTTTATGACCGTAAGCCTGATGCCCAACATCCCAGATGATTTTGTCGTATGGAGTATTGAAAACATAGTGCAGGGCAACAGTCAGTTCAACAACCCCAAGACTGGCGCCAAAATGACCGGGATTGGAACTTATAACATCAATAATAAACTGACGGAGTTCTTCACTGACTTTGACCAGATCAATCGGCTCCAGCTTTTTAAGATCTGCCGGAGAAGATATTTTAAATAATAGATTATCTGTGTTATCCATTATTATAAATATTTAATGCAAATATAACAATAATAATACCCTTATGCTTAATAGGGCATAGCCCGGATTTTCTTATTTTTGTTACGGAGATGGAAATTGCTGAAATACGGTATTGTACAGAGAAAGAATACTCTATTCAAAAACAATGATTATGAAAAGGAAAATATTCCCTGCATTGTTGTTATTATCACTTATAATATCAACAGTTTCATGTGTGTCAGGACTGAAGTTTAAAAAAGTGCAGGATGAAAGCCGACATTTTATGGACGAGAGGGATACTTATAAAGCTGATAATATTACTCTTGAGATGGCTAATAAGGAATTAAAAGCCAGACTTGAAGAATTGCAGAATGAATCAGATATTATTGCAGAAGAATTATCAGAAATAAGTAAGGAGCGGGATGAAGCCATTAATGAAAAAGCAGAGCTGTTATCAAGGTACAATGATCTTGAAAAAGCTCATGAAGAACTTATCAGGGGCAATGTTCAGGAAACTCAGAAACTGCTTGGAGAATTACAGGCTGCCAGAGCGGATCTGGAACAAAAGGAAAATATTCTTCGTCAGCTTGAGGCTAATCTTGATTCTAAAAGAGCTGCGCTGGATGAACTTAATTATGAGCTGGAAGAGAGGAACAAAAGACTTATTGAGCTTGAAAAGATACTCAATACTCAGAAGATGATAGCAGAGGATCTGAAAAACAAAGTATCAAATGCGCTATTTAATTTTGAAAACAACGGACTTACTGTAAGTCAGAGAGATGGCAAGGTATATGTGTCTCTTGAAGAGAAACTGCTTTTCCGGTCAGGAAGCTGGGACATAGATGCCAATGGAAGGGACGCCTTACGGCAACTGGCAGGAGTTCTGGAAAGAAATCCTGATATACAGGTTATTATTGAGGGTCATACTGATAATGTTCCATACAAACCAGGCAACAGCCAACTGGCTGACAACTGGGATCTGAGTGTAAAAAGAGCCACCACGGTAATCAGGGTCCTTCTTGAGAGTTCTGCAATTAATCCAAAACGTCTCACTGCTTCCGGTCGTGGAGAATTCTTCCCTGTTGATGAAAGAAATACTGCTGATGCCCGTCAGAGGAACAGAAGGACCGAGATAATACTGACTCCCGATCTGAGTGAATTGTACGATCTTATTAATAAATACTGAATACAATTGTATAAGGGTTATGTTTGGGATAATTTGATGGAACAATCAGGAGAATATAGTATCATTTCTGATTTTCATTAGCTTGTTTCATGAGAACCGGCAATATTTTTATTCGGAGAATTCTTTTAATCTGACCTTCATGTTTTGAAGAGCCTGGATAAGGTTGTCTTCAGGTTTAAGGAAATCCTGATCCATCCAGAAATCAGAATCATAATCGGTGATTGTTTTTGAAAAGACAGAATGAACAGGAGCGAGTTCCTCTCTATCAAATCGTTTTACATTATCAAGGCGCATATCTGTAACAGCCATTTCAAAAAATACATTGAACTGGCTGTTGAAAAGACGTTTCTTTTTCTTTGATATAAAAACGAGATCACCTCTGACATGATTCAGAAAATATCTTTCGTTAATTTTTCTGTAGCTGACAGAATATCTGACTGATGATGGCCAAGTTTCAAAACCCCGTGTAGGGCTGGCCACAAAAGAATTTTTCAGTTCATCAATATATTTCGGATGGATCTCAAAATCGGCACTGAGCAAAGCATAATCATCGGTATTGATATACATAGTACCCCTGAAAAGGGGCAGATTAATGTATTCATTTTGTTCAAAATCAATCACATAAGCTGATTCTTCATCAAATATAATTATGTCGCTTATTCGGTAAGTGTACATATCCATGTTTTCATCAGTAAGGAACTCGAAGGTATTTTTTATTCCATCAAGATCCAGACAGGTACTTAATCCTGCTTTAAGTCTTATGGCCAGGGTGTCACTGAGATTGATGTTCTCCATTTTACGGCTTTTCCGGACTTTTATCTGGTCACTCTGAAAGACACTGTTATAAGGGCTTTTATATATACTTATAACAGCTTCTGAATAAGTCTGTAAGTCTTTTTTCTTTTTTACTCCTTCACGATAGAAAGCAGTAAGTATTGCAGGTGAAGAACCGTAATTGTCAGAAACAGACTCTCTTGTCCTGATTAGTATTTCCTGAGGAATCCGGACCCTGATGATAATCTCAGGAATTGGTATGAATTCTCTTTTTAGAGAAACAGTGAGTTCTTTTTCGGTAATCTGATTAACGGGGTAATTACGGGAGATAAAACCGAGATATGAGAAAGAGAGAGTATCGTTTAAGTAATCTGATGTAATCCTGAGGTTGAATTGGCCATTTTTGTTTGAAACTGTTCCCCTGCCCCTGTCCTTTAAGAATACTGCAGCAGATGGCAGAGGTTCTCCGGAGTCTTCATCAATGACTGTCCCCGAAACAAAGTCCTGTCCTGCAGATGGAAGCCCCTTTGTTCTATCAGCAGGTAGTGGTTTTGCAATGATAATATATTTATCGATAACCGAATAGGTAAGCAAATCGTCCTTAAGAATGCTGTCCAGTATGGTTTGTAATCGGATATTGTTGAAAGTGAGGTCTGTAATTGTATTTGTATTGATAAGCCTGCTGTCATAAGTGAAATTATAACCAGTTTGTCCGGTAATTATATCCAGGGCATTGCTTATTCTCACCAGACCTTCACGAAAGGTAAAAAGAGAATCAAGAATTGTTTCCTGACCGTTAAGGATTGGCCATTGGATCAACAAAAGAAATGAAACAATGGCTGAAATCTTTTTTATCATGGAGCCATTGGATGACAGCATTTTTACTAACAGTTATTTTTTTGTAAGATGATAAACATCACCGTCTTTTGAATAACCAAGTATAAAGCTAGCACAAATTAGGCGAATTATAGTATCGTGCGGTTGGTTATCTATGGTAGTAGCCCAGGGGAGATCCAGAATTTCGGGGTCATCAGCAACTATTTTCATATCATATACTCTTTCAAGATCCCGGAAGACGACATCAAGAGTCTGTCCGTCATATTTAAGCAGTCCTTTGTTCCAGGCCAGGTAATTAGGATCATTATTTAGCTTTTTCCCCGGTATTTCTGAGCCAATAGTACCAACATATCCAGAGTCGAGCAAAATATTTTGTTTGCCGGAATTATCCGAAAGCATAACATGTCCCGTTTCAACAAATACCTCAACTTCAGACTCCGGATTATTTGTAATGACGTTGAAAGAAGTACCGAGAACTTTTATCCTGGCTTTTCCGGCATAAACTGTAAAAGGGTTATCAGGGTCAGCTGAAATCTCAAAAAAAGCTTCCCCTTTAAGTTCCACATTTCGGCCTGATTTGCCATAATTGGTCCGGTAAGCAAGATATGTATTACGATTGAGAAAAACATTGCTTCCGTCCGGGAGGATTACTTTACGGTTTGTCTCATTGATGTCTGTTGATATAACTGTTTTTTTATACGGAAAGCCGGTCCTTACTGTGTATAATGTTACAATACCAAGACTTAACAGGATAAGGATGACAGCGGCAATTCTCATCATTATTCTTCCTGTAAAAAACACTTTCCGTTGATTGCTCACACTCAGGTTACTTTCTTTATTCAATCGGGATACGACTTTATTCCACGCAAAATCAACATCAATTTCCTTATTCTCATCCATGTTTTTAAGCTCTTTCCATTGTTTATAAGTATTGTATTTGTCTTCAGTCAGAAATTTCTGAAAAAACTCTGACGGATCCTTATTTTCTTCTGACATGTGACGGGCCAGTTCTTGCCATTCACTACTGTCATATTTGTCTTCGTGTGTCATTTTTTTATTTATTCAGCTAATTCCTTCCGGAATAGTTTTAATGCTTTTCCCATACTGGCTTCTACTGTCTTAACAGAAACAGACAGTTTTTGAGCTATTTCAGCATATTTTAATCCTTCAAATCTGTTCATACAAAATATCATACCACATCTTTCGGGTAATTTTTCAAGTATTTTGATTATTCTATAATTAAGTTCTTTGTATTGAATAATTTCTGCAGGATTTTGCGGGAGTTCATTTTGTTTCACCATAGCTTCCCTTTTATGTTTTTCAACTATCTTATTATGATCAATCAGGTGAAGGCAGCGGTTATAAACCGATTTGTAGAGGTATCCGTTCAAAGAACTTTCAATATTTATTTTATTCCTGTCCAGCCACATCCTTACAAAAAGGTCCTGGACAATTTCTTCTGCATCATCATAGTCTTTTATCAGCTTGTTTGCATATTTTACCAGGGGGATATAAGAAGATCGGAAAAGTGATTCAAACTGAGCGATATCGCCTTTCCGGATCTTTCTTATAATTTCATCTTCCCTGTTCATGCAGCTTCTTAATTGGTCAAATCATCCCTGTCGCTGAATCTCAATTTCCTGCTTAATCTACGGATAGCTGTTTCAATACTCTGATCCGGTTCTATTACATTATAGTCTCCCCAGAATTCCGGGTCTGTAAAATCACTGACTTTTTCTGAAAATATATCAGAATATCTTAGTTTTTCTCTGCCTGCAAATTTAATTACTTCTTCGTCAGTACGGTCAGTGATAGCGATTTCCGACATAGTAGTATAATAAGTATTGAACAGTCTTCTTTTCCAGTTAACTTTAAATTTAACTTCTGCCCTGGAATATGAGAAATACCATTTCCCGTTCTGTTCACGGTATTTTGTGCGGTAAGTAACTTCTTCCGGAGTAACCTGCATACCGATAGGTCTTTTCCTTACAAATATTGAGGTAGCTGCTTCTTTATCTGAAAGGTTAAGACCAAATTCAGCTTCGGTAACAGCTCCTGATTCAAGTTCAATATACAGTTTTCCTACGAATAAGGGTATCTCTACACCTGGTTTTTGAACAAAACTTATTTCGTAATGAGTTTTATTATCAATCTCAATAACGCCTGTCAATGAGTAATCATAATATTTCATTGCATCAATGGTAAGGATAAGTTCTGTATTTTTAAGAATATCAAGGTCAATATTGTTGTTTATACCTCCCTGAAGTTTGAACAATACAGTATCCATCCGTTCCACATCTGTACTTTTACGGCCTTTGTACAAGCGTGCAGCATCGTACCTCAAATCGTTGGCATATGGTGCCTTGAATATTTCCACAGCAGCTTCTCCAATCGATACATAGGCCCTGTTCTTACGTATTGTCTCGCGGTAAAAAGCTGTCATCAGATTAGGTACTGACTCGTAATTTCTTGCAATCTTGTAAATAGCATTTTCGACAATTCCTTCGGGATCAACGGGCCTGATGACGATTTCCTGGATAGGAATAGGTGCCGATTCCATCTCAATTGTGTTTTTTTGCCCTCTCTGACGTATTGAGCTGATAGGGATAACTACATTTTTATATCCCAGATAACTTACCTCAAGGTTGTTTGAGGCTAATTCATTACCAATTTTGAGTGTGAATTCACCATCAATATTGGTTACAACTCCAACGTTTGACTCAGAAACTGCAACTGTGGCAAATACCAGAGCTTTACCCGACTCTGAGTCAACAACTTTCCCATGGATAGTAATAATTTCCTGGGTACTGATTTTTTCATTTTTTTCTGGTTTTGCTGCTTCACTTAATTGAAAGGGGAAAAACAGCACAAGCAGAAACATCAGAATAAAAGATCTGTTTTTTGATTTCATGGCTGAATAATTATTTATTGTTAGTCAAATGTTAAAAAATTATCTGTATCTGTTTATATGACCTGTCAGAGATAAAAAACCCTATCGGATTATGAGAGATTATTATTATCTTACTATGGTTAAAATTAGTAAGGTACTGGGGAAAACAATTTCACTCTTCCGGCTGTGTAAGTAACCGGGTTGTCCTGACAGCGCTGCGTGTAAATGTGTGGACTATCCTTTTTTCTGCTATGTTTGATACGAAAATGATCAATCCAATAATCAGACCAGTTAATTTAATTACAATGGGATATTCCTTTCTGTTAAATTCTGTTACTGGAAACACAACTGCTTATGGGATGCCTGTCTCCGTCAGTATTGAATTGACAAATCACTGTAATCTGAGATGTCCGGAATGTTTATCAGGGTTGGGGCTGATGTCGAGGGACAAAGGATTCATGGAAATCAATCTGTTTGAAAAGATAATAGGGGAACTTAGTCCGTATATATATAACCTTAATCTATATTTTCAGGGAGAGCCGATGCTTCATCCGCATTTCTTTTCATTCCTCAGGGCAAGCAGAAATGTTAAAACCACTGTTGCCACGAACGGTCATTTTTTGTCGGAAGAAAATGCTCAAAGGCTGGTTATTTCGGGGCTTAATACTTTGATTGTATCTTTGGATGGAATGGATAGGCAGACGTATTCTTCATACAGGGTAAATGGAAATTTTGATCAGGTTATGACAGGTATAAGGAATGTATCAGAAGCAAAGCAAAAGGATGCTTCAAAAATGGAATTAATAATACAATTTCTTGTAAACAGGGATAATGAAAACCAGATACCTGAGGTACGCCGTTTTGCGAAGGAAATAGACGCACGGCTCAAATTAAAATCCATGCAGATATTAAATGACTCATCTTATGAGAGATGGCTCCCTGAGAAGAAAAAGTTCAGACGTTATGAATCAGTGGGAGGCAGTTATGTTATCAAGGGCAATTTGCCTGACAGATGTCCCAGATTATGGTTCAATCCGGTAATAACATGGGATGGGAAGGTAGTTCCCTGCTGTTTTGATAAGGATGCGAATCATATAATGGGGGATCTTAAGGAAGATACTTTCAGGGAAATATGGAACGGTCCCAGATACAGACTTTTCCGTAAGTGTATAAAGTCGGGAAGACAATTGATCGATATTTGCAGGAACTGTACATCAGGACTAAGGGGTGTAGTTTCCTGATGGTGGCTTGCCACTAAACAGTCATAACATCTTTTTCTTTCAGAGCTACTATCTTATCGACCCGGGAGTTAAATTCATTGGTCATTTCCTGAACATTATCAGCAGCATTTTTCTCAACATCCTCAGGAAGTCCGTTTTTAAGGAGCTGTTTCAGCTCGTCATTAGCCCATTTTCTCGAGTTACGGATACTGATCCTGGCTGTTTCTCCCTCATTTTTAACCTGCTTGACAAGCAGGTGTCTTCTTTCTTCTGTTAGAGGAGGGATACTTATACGTATCACTTCTCCGTTATTCATTGGTGTAAGCCCAATGTTAGCTGCCATAATGGCTTTTTCAATGATACCGAGCAGATTTTTTTCCCATGGTTGTATAAGAATAGTCTTTGCATCAGGAGTATTGATATTGGAGACCTGAGAGAGGGGTGAAATGACTCCGTAATAATCAACAGTAATCCCGTCAAGAAGCATAGGTGTTGCTCTTCCGGCGCGGAGTCTGGCTAGTTCATGTTCCAGGTGGTCAATAGCTTTCTGCATTCTGTCCCTGGTTTCTTCAGTAATAAGTTCTACATCTTCGTTCATAATATGGAGCTGGCTTGAATTGATATATAAATTATAGTCTGTTCCTTAGGCGAAAAACAAAAATAATAAAATAGGAGAAATAGCAATTTCTTAATTATAAATAAGTGTCCCTGTTTTTATTCCGTTGATCACTTTTATAAGGTTCTCCTTTTTGTTCATATCAAATACTATGATCTGCATATTATTATCCCGGCACATTGTAAAAGCAGTGGAATCCATCACTTTCAGTCGTTGGTTTATTACTTCTTCGAAGGTTATTTTATCAAATTTAGTTGCAAAAGGATCTTTCTCAGGGTCGGCCGAGTAAACACCGTCAACTCTGGTTCCTTTAAGCAGGACGTCGGCTTTTATTTCCACGGCACGAAGAGCAGCTGCAGTATCAGTTGTAAAAAAAGGATTCCCTGTCCCCCCTGCCAGCAGGCATATAGATCCGGTTTTCAGTTCCTGTAATACTTTATCTCTGTCATACAGTTCTCCGACAGGTTCCATTCTTATTGAAGTATACACTCTGGCTTTTCCTCCGTTAAAACGTATAGCACTTTCCAGAGCCAGACTGTTAATTACAGTGGCCAGCATACCCATCTGATCTCCCTTGATCCTTTCAAAACCCGATTCTATACCGCTTAGACCACGGAAGATGTTTCCTCCTCCTATAACAACAGCTACCTCACATCCTTTTTCTGCTATATCAACTATTTGTCTGGAATATTCTTTCAGGACATTTTCGTCAATACTCTGGTTCCCTCTGCCGGCCAATGATTCTCCACTGAGTTTTAAAAGTATTCTTGAATATTTCATTCGGTTTTTAATTTTGCTGTAAAGATATGATTTTTGACAAAAGCAAGGATCTTATGCTTATTACTTGTACCTGTCTTTCCTGCCTCAATATAAAATAAAAGAGGGGTCCTTTCAGGACACCCTCTAAAGATATTGAATTATGAACAAGTGTTTCTAGAGATTGAGTGTAAATCTCCTGAAACCCGTTACAGAAAGATCTTTATCTACTGATTTGAGATACTGACTGATTGACTGTTTTGTATCCTTGATAAATTCCTGGTTCATAAGTGTACTTTCCCTGAAAAATTTGCCAAGCTTTCCCTGTGCAATCTTCTCAAGCATATTTTCTGGTTTTCCTTCACGTCTGGCCTGTTCTTTACCTATTTCAAGTTCCTGCTCAATTACAGACGGAGGAACATCATCCTTGTCCACAGCAACAGGGTTCATGGCAGCTACCTGCATAGCGATATCCTTATATACCTGAATGTCCAGACCACCTTTGTTAAACCCTACAAGTGTGGCAAGTTTGTTCCCGGGATGAATATATGGCTGAACATATTCAGCTTCAATTTTTTCATAATAAGAGAGTTCGAGTTTTTCACCTATAATTCCCATATATTCAACGACCTTTTCATCTATTCTGCCTCCATCCATAGGAAGTGCTTTAAGATCTTCCAGGTTACCCGGATTGTTTGTCAGAGCAAGATCAACTATCTTATTTGCAAGACTAACAAAATCATCATTCTTGGCAACGAAATCTGTTTCGCTGTTAAGAACGATCATTACTCCGAGTTTTCCATCGGATGATACTTTTGATAGAACTACTCCTTCAGTAGCTTCTCTGTCAGCTCGCTTATTGGCCACAGCCTGACCTTTTTTACGTATAATTTCTATTGCCTTGTCGAAATTACCATCAGCTTCTTCAAGTGCTTTTTTACAATCCATCATACCCGCCAGGGTAGTTCTTCTTAATTTGGCAACATCTGCAGCAGTTATTCCGGCCATTTGTATTTTATTTTTTCTGATTATTATTTAAAAACCAATTACTTATACAAGATGATTCATAACTATTCATCATCCTCTACATCTTCCGTTTCCTCTAAGGTCTTTTTCTTTTTAGCTGTGTCATCATCCTTATCGTCAGAATCTTCTTCAATATTTTCTTCCTCTTCATTCTCATTCGTTATATCTTCTGATGATGTCATGACTTTTTTACCGGTATATTCTTTTCGGCCTGATTTTTTATCTTTTGCATCAGAATCTTTATCTTTTTCTATCTTTCTTTCATTCAGCCCTTCATCGATTGCCTTACAGAGGATATCCACAATAAGAGATATTGATTTTGATGCATCGTCGTTGGCAGGTATTGGAAAATCAATATTGCCCGGATCAGAATTGGTATCAACCATTGCAAAAACGGGGATGCCAAGTCTTTTTGCTTCTCTTACTGCTATATGTTCTTTACATACGTCCACTACAAAAAGGGCAGATGGCAGCCGTGTCAGATCCATAATACTGCCCAGGTTTTTTTCAAGCTTTGCCCTTTGGCGTGTTACCTGAAGTTTTTCACGTTTGGAAAGATTGTCAAACGTACCGTCAGTAGCCATCTTGTCAATTGATCCCATTTTCTTAACAGCCTTTCGGATGGTAGGGAAATTCGTAAGCATTCCTCCTGGCCAGCGTTCGGTTACATAGGGCATATTGATATTCCTGACTTTTTCCGAAACAATCTCTTTGGCTTGTTTTTTTGTGGCTACAAAAAGAATTTTTTTCCCCGATCTTGCCATATGCTTCATTGCTGAAGCAGCTTCATCAAGCTTGTCTATGGTCTTTTCAAGGTCGATAATGTGAATCCCGTTACGCTCCATAAAAATATAAGGAGCCATTGCAGGATTCCATTTTCTTTTTAGGTGTCCGAAATGAACTCCGGCATCAAGTAATTCTTTGAAATTTGTTCTGGGCATTTTAATAATATTAAGTTTACATTCTGTTTTGTCAATTACAAAGTAGTCCCTCTATATAGGGAGTCCATGTAATTTAGATACTAAACCTGCATCTCGTTCAGGGTAAAGGATATCTATCGTTTACTGAACTGGAACCTCTTTCTGGCTTTTGGCCGGCCCGGTTTTTTCCTTTCAACAACGCGGGAATCACGGGTAAGAAATCCTTTTTCTTTCAGTGGTTTTTTGTTTCCTCCGTCAAGAGAAACAAGAGCTCTGCTGATGCCAAGGCGAACAGCTTCTGCCTGACCTCTTATACCTCCTCCTTCAAGATTCACGACAATATCGTAACGGTCAGTCGCATCTAATTCATTTAAAGGCTGAGTAACAACATACTTCAGGATATCGCTTCCGAAATAATCATTATAATCCTTTCCGTTGACAGTTATTTTTCCTTTGCCATCCATTAAATACACTCTTGCAACAGCCGCTTTTCTTCTTCCTATAGCATTGATTGCTTCCATATATGTTCGTGATTTTAAAGTTCTATTTTTCTGGGTTTCTGTGCTTCATGAGGATGAGATGACCCGATGTAAACATGAAGGTTACGGAAAAGAGCACTTCCAAGACGATTTTTCGGAAGCATACCTTTTACAGCATGTTCAATTAATCTTTCAGGATGCTCTCTTAACATTTTTTCAGCACTGGTAAATCTCTGTCCTCCAGGATAACCGGTGTGCCTGACATATTGTTTGCCTGACCATTTATCTCCGGTCAGAACCACTTTTTCAGCATTTATTACAACAACATTGTCACCACAATCGACATGAGGAGTGAAATTAGTCTTGTGTTTCCCTCTTAACATATTGGCAATCAGAGAAGAAAGGCGTCCCAGGATAGCCCCTTCAGCGTCAATGATAACCCATTCTTTGTTAACAGTTGCCTTATTTGCTGATATTGTCTTATAACTTAAGGTGTCCACTGTTCTTAATTTTTATATTGATATTCTTATCTTTAATCCGTATTAACCTCTGATTTCGGGTTTGCAAAAATACAATAATTTATTAAAAAAAAGAATATTGAACAGAAATTCTATGGACATACAAAACTAAAATGTTTTTGTTTTCCGTTACTGAAAATAATAAACGATAACAAATGAGTGATGACAGAATATTTCTGAAGAGAGCTATTGAAATAGCAGGGGAGGGAGTTGTGAAAGGCAACGGGCCTTTTGGGGCAGTGATAGTAAGGGATAATAAAATTATTGCCGAAGCTGAAAACAGTGTTATCCTTTCGCATGATCCTACTGCTCATGCTGAAATAAACGCTATAAGAAAAACAGCTGCAATACTTGAAACACATGATCTTTCAGATTGTGTATTATATTCTTCCTGTGAACCGTGTCCAATGTGTCTGGGCGCAATATACTGGTCGGGAATAAGAAAGATCGTATATGCATCCCGCCGTTCTGATGCGGAAAATGCGGGATTCAGAGATAGTATGATATATGATGAAATGAATATGGAACCTTCTGACAGGCAACTTGACTTCATCCGGATAGCAGGTCTGGGCGAAGTAGAAGTATTTGAGCAATGGAAAGAATATGAATCAAAGATCTCTTATTGACAGAAAAGCAGGATCCCGTCTCCCTCCTGATTTTTTTAGAAGAGATGTTCTTCTGGTCGCACCGGAGCTTTTGGGTAAAATACTTGTTGTAAGATCAGCGGCAGAAATACCGGAACGTTTTATGATCAATGAAACAGAAGCTTACAGAGGAGTAGAAGACAAAGCCTGTCATGCCAGCAAAGGCAGGACTGAAAGGACTGATGTTATGTTCCGGACAGGCGGGAGAATATATGTATATCTGATTTATGGTATGCACTGGATGCTGAATTTTGTAACCGGACCGGCGAATGAGCCTCAGGCTGTGTTAATACGAGGTGTCGAGGGGTATAATGGGCCGGGCCGGGTTTCAAAAGTACTGGGTATCGATAAATCATTTTATGGCGAGGACCTCAATATCTCAGAACGTATCTGGATAGAGGATAATGGTGATAAAGTATCAGTAAAGACAGGTAAAAGGATCGGTATTGATTATGCAGGAGAAAAATGGGTAAATAAACCATGGAGATTCTTCCTTTAATTAGGGCTGGAATGAGAAAACAGGTAAAAGGATACTCTGTTTTGTATCAGATAGTCTTTGTTACCTGCAGTTGGGCATTATCATTTAAAATGGTGTTAAAGTGACACAAGCCGGACTTCAATTACCGATTTTTTACGTTCTTTGTTTTTTCAAATAACAGTAACTCTTCTTAATATGGATTCAGTTTTAAATATCTACCGGCGCTGGAATAATATCACGGGCTGGTTTATGTTTGTTTTCTCTGCAGTTGTTTATTTGCTGACTGTTGAGCCGACAATCAGTTTCTGGGATTGCGGTGAATTCATCCTGTCGGCAAACAGATTACAGGTAGGTCATCCTCCGGGAGCGCCCTTGTTTTTGATGATTGGAAGGATAGCCACACTCTTTGCCGGGGGAGAAGGGGCAAAAGTGGCTTTGACAATGAATATCCTTTCAGGGATATGCAGTGCCTTTGCAATAATGTTCCTTTTCTGGACAATAACCCATCTCGTAAGAAGAGTATTCACAAATAAAATTCCTCTGGAGACCGGTCATATACCTGCAATAATAGGGAGCGGTCTTATAGGAGCAATGGCCTATACCTTTTCAGATACTTTCTGGTTTTCTGCTGTTGAGGGAGAATTATATGCTCTGTCATCTCTTATTCTCGGTCTTGTTTTTTGGGCAATGCTTAAGTGGGAGGAAGAAGCAGACGAACCAAACTCAGGCCGGTGGATAGTTCTTATTGCATATATTATGGGGCTGGGACTGGGTGTTCACAGGCTTAACCTTCTTGTACTGCCTGTACTCGTCTTTGTTTATTATTTCAAAAAATATGAGATTACAACCAAAGGGATCGTCAAAGCTATTCTGCTGGCTGTGTTCATGATGTGGTTAATGGTGTTTGTGCTTATTCCGGGTGTGCCCAAAGCAGCCGGATGGTTTGAATTGTTGTTCGTCAATGTGTTTGGTTTGCCATATAATACGGGGCTGCTGGTTTTTATTCTCACTGTTGTGGTATTGCTGGTTATGGGTATACGGTATTCTCTGAAAAGCAAAAAAGTAATACTCAATTATATTATTACCTGCCTCACTGTTATTATGATAGGACATTCATCCTATGCAATGATAATGATCAGATCATCAGCCAGACCACCTATGAACCAGAATAATCCTTCCGATGTATTTTCTCTTGCCTACTATATTAACATGGTTCAATACGGCAGTTCCCCAAAAATGCATGGGATATATTACAGTGCCCCGGCAGTGGAAATGTACAGAAAGCTTGCAGGATATAACAAAGTAGACGGGAAATACAAACCTTATTACAGACCAGAATATAAGTATGACAGCAGATTTGAAACAATTTTCCCGAGAATGTACAGTCCTGATCCTAATCATGAAGATGATTACCTTTACTGGGGAAAGGTAAGAGGAAGAAGGCATACAGTAAATACAGGAGCAGGAAGAGAAACGATAACATGTCCTACATTCGGGGAAAACCTGAGATTTTTCTTCAGGTACCAGACAGGATTTATGTATCTGAGATATTTCATGTGGAATTTTGTGGGGAGGCAGAATGACATTCAGGGGAATGGAAATAATATACACGGGAACTGGATAAGCGGAATAAATTTCATAGATAACGCCAGACTTGGCCCACAGGATGAACTCCCTTCTGATCTCAGGAATAATCCGGGAAAGAATACATACTATTTTCTGCCACTGCTGATTGGTATAGCCGGATTTTTGTGGCAGTATAGAAGAGACAAAAACGGGATGGTGCTTGTCCTTTCATTTTTCTTAATGACAGGATTTGCCATTATTGTTTATCTGAATCAGTATCCTGATCAACCCAGAGAGAGGGATTATGCCTATGCCGGTTCTTTTTATGCTTTTGCCATCTGGATAGGAATGGGTTTTATGTATCTGTATGAAGTGCTCAGGAAATATATGAACCCAAAGGTGTCGGCAATGCTCACCTTTATTCTTCTTTTTATTTCGGGACCACTGTTAATGGCCACTGAGAACTGGGATGACCATGATCGTTCCGGACGCTATACTGCGCGCGATATTGGGGCAAATTACCTGGAATCATGTGCTCCGAACAGCATTTTATTTACTTATGGAGACAATGATTCTTTCCCTGTATGGTGTGTGCAGGATGTTGAACAGGTAAGAACTGATGTAAGGGTAGCAAATCTGAGTTATATACAGGCAGGATGGTATATAGATATGATGAGGCAAAAAGCTTTTGACTCTGATCCTCTACCTTTTTCACTGCCTTCCGGAAAATATATTGAGGGAGTACGTACCCAGTTGCCTGTTGAAGAATCAGGCAGAAGTGTCAGTCTGAAAGATCTGGTACAGTTTGCAGGCCAGGATGACAGAAAATTCATGCGATCTTATGGTGGAGAATACCTGAATTATATTCCGGCAAATAAATTTCTGATAGATGTCGATACCACCCTTGTCCTTTCCAACGGGACTGTAAAGGACTACTTTAAAGATATGATCATGTCTCCAATGATTTGGGAATATACTGACGATTATGCCTTCAAGGGAGATCTGGCCATAATGGATCTTATTTCTACCAATGAATGGGAGAGACCCATTTACATATCATCCACTGTACCGTCAAGTCAGTACAAAGGTTTGGAAAAATTCTTTATCCAGGAAGGGATGGCTTACAGAATAGCTCCTGTTAGTATTGATCGCCAGGATCGTAGCGAGTTTGGAATAATCGACCCTTACGTGATGTATGATAATGTAATGAATAAGTTCAGATTTGGTAATGCAGATGATCCCTCTGTTTATCTGGATGATAATAACCGGAGAATGTTGAGTAATTATAAGAGGATATATGCAAATCTGGGGAAGGAATTTCTGGCTCTTGGCGACACTCTCAAAGCCCTGGAACTGGTTCAGAAAGGAAGAGAAATAGTACCTGTGGAGAAAGTACCCGAAGATTATTATTCAGTGGGTTTTGCAGAGATACTTATCAGGGCAGGGAAAAAAGATGAAGGCGAAAAACTCATTGACGAAATAGTTAATTATGCAAAAGAATATCTCAATTATGCCGTTTCTCTCGGACCCGAAGAAAGATTCGGACTGGAGTTATCCAATGGGATCAATATGCAATCATTGCTGGATATTTATAATCTGTCACTGAATCATGAAATGGACTCACTGACGACAGTGCTGGAACCAATGATAAGTACTTATTATGGGAGGCTGTATAATACCAATTAACTATAAATGAGGCTCTTCAGGCCACATCTGCTTTCGTTTTTATGCTATCATGAGGCCTTTTTCAGGATCAAAACGTCCAGGAAGGTACTTTTTCTGACCTTTGATGACGGTCCTGATCCGGAGTCAACTCCTGTAATCCTGGATATCCTTGATAAAATGCACGTGAAAGCTGTATTCTTCTGCAATGGTAATGTTGCAGAGATGTATCCGGAGCTGATAGAAAAAATACGGCAAAGGGGTCATATGACAGGGAACCATGGATATTACCATCTTAATGGATGGAAAACAGCTTATAAGGATTACCTGCATAATACAGAGAAGGCTGATGCCACTACTTCAGACAAATTGTTCCGCCCGCCTTACGGGAAAATAACTTATCGCCAGTATAGGGATCTTAAAAAAAGATATAAAATAATTTTCTGGGATTTAATGGCCTATGATTTTGACAGATCTTTCGGACCCGACAGATCAGCAGAAGTATTGAAAAAAAAGATCCGTCCGGGATCAATTATAGTCCTTCATGATAGCCCGCGGTCAAACTGCAGGTGCTATCTTGAGGAATTCATCAGAGATTCAGTAAACAGAGGCTACATCTTCAATCTGCCTGATGGATAAACAGTTAAAATGATTAACCGGAGAATGAGTTCTTTTTTGCGATTGTAATATATCTGGTATCTGGTTCTTTTATAAGGGGTTTTATATTTCCGATTGAATCGTTATTTTTGAAGAAGTATTTAAAAAAGTGTAAATGAATATTCTAATTCTCGGATCAGGAGGCAGAGAACATGCTCTGGCATGGAAACTGGCACAAAGCAAAAAGATAAGCAAAGTATTTATTGGTCCGGGAAATGCAGGTACTTCATTTACCGGTACAAATATTTCTCTCAATCCCGAAAATTTCATGGAGGTAAAACGTGCTGTACTGGATCATGACATAGGGATGGTTGTTGTCGGACCTGAAGCTCCTCTGGTTGCAGGCATCCATGATTATTTTCTTGAAGATGATTACCTCAGAAATATACCGCTTATAGGTCCGGACAGATGTGGGGCACGACTGGAAGGCAGCAAGGAGTTTGCAAAGGGATTTTTAAAAAGGAACAATATTCCCACAGCAGCATACCGAAGCTTTGACTTGTCGAATGTGGAAGAAGTTCGTCCTTTTCTTAAAGAACTGGATCCTCCATACGTCATTAAGGCGGATGGCCTCGCAGCAGGCAAAGGTGTTGTGATATTAAATGATATTGAGGAAGCTGAGAAGGAAGTATTGGACATGCTTCACGGAAAATTCGGGAAAGCCGGTTCAAAGGTGGTTGTCGAACAGTTTCTTAAGGGTATTGAATTATCGGTTTTTATTATTACTGACGGACACTCATATAAACTTCTGCCTGAAGCAAAGGATTACAAAAAAGCCGGAGAGGGAGATACCGGATTAAATACCGGAGGAATGGGAGCCGTGTCACCTGTGCCCTTTGCTGATGAGTCCTTTATGTTAAAAGTGAAGGAGACAATTATTGATCCAACCATAAATGGGTTGATAAATGAAGGTATAGTATATAAAGGGTTTATTTTTTTCGGATTGATCAATGTCAACGGCGATCCGTTTGTAATTGAATATAATGCACGTCTTGGTGATCCCGAATCAGAAGTTGTTATTCCAAGGATCAAATCAGATCTGTTTGATTTACTTGAAGGTGTTGCTGAAGGGAATCTGCAGGAAAGATGTCTTGAGGTGTATGATGATTACGTAACTACAATCATGCTGGTATCGGGAGGTTATCCCGGCACTTACAAAAAAGGGAAAGTGATCAGTGGCCTTGATAAAGTAAATAATTCGGTTGTATTTCATGCCGGGACAATGATTTCGGGAGATGAAGTTCTTACTTCAGGAGGACGTGTTATTGCTGTAAGCTCAAGGGGAAAAACAATGAAGGAAGCTTTGGCAGAATCATACCACAACGCCGGCTTAATATCATTCGGGAATATCTATTACAGAACAGACATAGGCTTTGACCTGTAGAAATAATGCTTTTAAAAATATTCAGAAGGACAGGTCCGGGAGTGATCTTCCTTATTCTTTTAACTCTCGGATTATTGTGGATAAGTGCTTTCCTGCATCCTCAACAGCTATCCCTGCCGGTTTATGAAGCAAAACCAATGCCTCTGTATGCTCTTATGAGGCAAATGATTGGCCTGAAACTATTAGGCAGCTTGCTCTCTGCTCTTGTATTACTGGGATTGATGCTTTTTCTTATCTCATATTTCAATACGACAATCTTTTTCATAAATGAGAGAACATTCCTCCCTGTGCTTTTTTATCTTCTCTTATCTGCAGTATTCCCTCAAAACCAGATATTTAATCCTGCCATCCCTGCTGCTGTTTTCCTGATACTTGCATTAATGAGGGTAATGGATGCATACAGGAAACAGGGTATAGCATACAATTTTTTTGATGCAGGTCTTTTCATAGGTATAGGCAGCCTTTTTTATGTCAATCTTATATGGTTCGGGATTGTTATACTTGCAGGTATTGTGCTGCTACGAACTGTTAATATAAAAGAAATTGCTGTTTCACTCCTCGGATTGCTTACGCCATATGTTTTAATTATCGGATTCTTTTATGTCACTGACAGGAATATAGGAATGTTTCTGTCAGACATTAATGAGAATATATTTGGAAATACACACTCTTTTTTATTTGACAGATATACTGTGCTTGTCCTGATCTATATTGCTCTTATGCTATTGATCAGTATAACATTCCTTTTTTCCCGGCTAAATACTAAGAAGATAAAATCCAGAAAAACATTTTATCTGTTATTATGGGTTTTCGCTGTTTCTTTGTTGCTTTACTTCTTTATACCAGCTGTCTCTGTCGAGATGATGTGGATAGCAGGTATTCCTGCTTCATATTTTCTGGCTCACTATTTTGTGTTCTTAAAACAAAAAATATTACCTGAAATATTTTTTACAGTATTCTGTTTACTGATATTATTGTTACAGGTCCTGAATATTTTCTAAGGAATTCTATCTTACCATAAAGACAACACCTACCCCTGATCCCTGTTTCCCTCCGTCAAAATCAAAATTAAGGGTGTAGATACCACTTTTATTACATATAAAATCTATAAAAGGGTATATTTTACCGGTCTTTTTGTCGAATGAAGAAAGGATCTCTTTGTTTGCAACATCTTTTATTGTAAGAATAAGCTGGCCTTGTGATTCGTCGGAATTACACAATGAAAATCTGTATTTGGTGTTTTTCCATAGTGACATCTGGGCCTTGTATCTCATATCAGCGGAAGGGGAGCCCTGTGCAAGCTGTATCCTGAAGTCTTTCAGGTATCTTGTGTCAGGACCGGCATTCATGACGCAATTACTTACCAAAGGGTCAGTTGATTGAGCCTGGGAGAAAATCCCCACAAGAAGGAACACTAATAGTAGGAAATATTTATTCATGTGTAAATAGTTTTATTCAGGGTCGCAATAATATGTAATGTAAGACAGGATAAAACATATGTCAGGTAATAATGTTGTCGTTGCCGGTGCATACATGGATTAAAACATTTTATTTGTTTACTATCAATTTATTACGGATCTGTTCTGTAATGTCAATTATTTCCTTCAGTTGTTCATCCGTCATCTCAACCTTACTGGTCTCAGTCTGTGTAACTACAAGTCCTCCATCTTTCTCAACACTAATGGGTTCTCCAAGTGTATAGCTAATCCTGACATCCCTGTATTTTTCTTTTATTATCTGAAGGGAGTTACATAATTCACTATATTCCAAATCTATTTTGCAATAAGGATTTGCCAGCATAATAAGATCATTCAGAATTATTTTCTGTTCTCCTATCCTGTCTTTCAGAACAGGGTCAGGGTATTCTTTTACAACCTGTGTTGCAAGGTATTGTCCTTCTATCCACACTCCAATGATCATAAGAGCTGAAAGCTGACCGCGTGCATTATCACGCAGATATTCATCAATTTGTGTATATGAATCAATAGAAAGGAATAGCAGGGAATCGAGATCCGAACGGTTCAGAGATAGTCTTTTGATTGTTTCAAAATCAAAGAACTGTCCTACGTTGATGCCTTCTGCAAGTTTTTTAATAGACGACAGGATATCAATTGAGGAAGCTGTTTGTTCATACATATTGAGATATCCCAGATCTGCACCCAGAATACCAAGAGAGATTGCTTTATCAAAAGCAGTTTCCTGTTTGTTCGCATCAATCGTTGATGCAAGATAATCAGCAGAGAAGGGAACTTCCATCATCTGGAGAAGGTTGGCAATTTCAACAGGAGAAGATATGTTTTTCGAGATCTCCTCTATAGCTTCGGCACTTAACTTTTCAGATTCTTCCAGAGGGACAGAATCTGCTTCGGGGAAAATAAATTGTTTTGTTTTGTCAGATGAATTTCTACAAGAAAAACAAACAGATAGAACAGCGAATAGAATAATTGCAACTTTTCCTTTCATCAGGATATTACTATAATATTATTACAAAAGTATAAAATTACGTTTTAATCGGTTAATCAATAAGCTCCGTAATTTAGATTTTTCAATCAGGTTTATAAATTTTGCAAGTAATTCATAATACAATATAATATAAAGAACTACTGTGCTTAAGAAAACCAGCAGTATATTAAACGTGAAAGTATCTGTTTTTGTTCCGCAAAATATCTTATTGGGAGCAAAAAAATGGGTACGGAAACCCGGGAAAACACTTTTATAAGGGTCAAGATACACAGGATCAGTATTCTGAACGATACTGTTTTCATATACAAGAATTTTATTCCTTTCGTAATATTTAGTTACAATTTCTTCCAGTTTATAGTTGTAATAGTTATCACGGAGCCTGTCCAGCTTTTCGCTGTTCAGTACATAGAATCTGTCTTTAATATCACTTGCCTGATTTGCGATTTCAGTAAATCTTTTGTCTGTGAAGTCAAGATAATTGTATAAGGAATCTGCAACAAAATAATTAAACGACCCGGGATCAAGGTGGTCTGAATATCCGAATGGAGGCAACCCATATATTTCATTTATCTTTTTCAGCTCATTATGAAGAAGTTGAAGCTTACTATAATGGCCGGCTGATGATTTATTGTTGTTATCGGGAGTCGTATTTGACAGAGCTCTGTGTTCATTGACTGATATATTGACAGCTTTCTTTAATTCAGGGATGCGGTATACTTTATTAAAATCAGCTCCGCTGATTTTTTTCTGAAGGGAGTAATAGGTATCATTCTTTTGGGAATAGTCTACCTGGCTGTAGAGATTATCCTTGAACTGTGAAACCATAAGGGCCTCGTATGTCCATCTTGTTGGAATAAGTTCGGCGATCAGGGGAACCTTATCAACACTGCTGATCTTTCGGTTCAGCTTGTCAAAAGAAAACATTGCACCACTGAGCACCATCATTGGGATTATTATCAGGGGTATTACAATATAAATTGTAATTGCTGAATTAAGAGAGGATGATATAATCAAGCCAGTCATATTGGCGCAGAAAGCTGTTGCAAATAGTGCCAGCCAATAATGAAAGAACAAGCCTTTTATTCCCAGTATGGGATTTGCAATCACAAGGAATAAGGTACATTGTAGAGCTGATATAATTATCAGTACGGTAATCTTTGCAGTGAGATAACTGCTTCGGCTTAGGTTCAGAAAATGTTCTCTTTTCAGTATTTTCCTGTCACGGAAAATTTCTTCTGCACTCAGGGTCAGTCCCAGGAATAAAGCTACAATGAGACTCATGAAGATGTATATGGGGATATTCTCGTTTTCAGCAAAAATATACATATCAGAATCAGGGTCAGCAATATACCTGATAATGAAAGAAAGAATAAAACCGAGGACAGGAGCTTCCAGGAGAGTAAGGCTTACATACTGAACATTTGCCAGTTTACTCTTAATATCTCTTTTAAGATAAATCAGATACTGCTTCCATAATCCTGGTCTGCTAAGATTTGTGTGTGGGGCTTTCTTTATTTCACTGATTTTTTCAGGAGGATGGGTTTTACCATAAATATCTGCCCATTCCTTTGGTTTTACTTTTCTTCTTTCTGTGTAATTTCCGAACTCATCAACGACATGGGTTTCTAAAATGTTAAAAATGATCTCTGTGTTGACATTTCCGCAGACAGGACATTCTCCTTGTCCGGCATTTATCTGTGCATCAAGTGTTTTGAAGTAAATAACTGCATCAACCGGGTTCCCATAATAAACCATATACCCTTCCTGATCGAGGATGAGTATTTTATCAAACATTTTGAATATTTCAGAAGAGGGTTGATGGATTACAGTTATAACGAGTTTCCCCTTCAATGTAAGATCCCTGAGGAGATCCATAATTGTTTCAGAATCTTTCGATGATAGGCCTGAGGTGGGTTCATCGAGGAAGAGCACAGATGGTTCCCTGATTAGTTCAAGTGCTATATTGAGTCTTTTTCTCTGGCCTCCGCTCAGGATTTTATTGAACGGATCTCCAACTTTAAAATCCTTCTTATCCAGTAAGCCCAGATTTAGCAGTGTGTCTTCTACAATAGAAGTTATTTCCTCTGAAGATTTGTTGTTAAAACACTGGCAAGAAGCAAAATAAAGATTTTCAAATACAGTCAGATCTTCGATCAGCAAATCGTCCTGGGCAACAAAGCCAATTACTCCTTCTAGTTCTTTACTGTTGCTATTAATATCGAATCCGTTTATTCTGACTGACCCCCCGGCAGGTTTATAAATGCCACTTAGCAGATTGAGAAGTGTCGTTTTTCCGCTGCCGCTACCTCCAAGTATCCCCATTAGTTTTCCTTCCCCGATGGAAAAATTTATGTTATTTATGGCCCGATGCTCTTCACGGAAATTGTAAGAAAGATTTTCAGCAACAAAAGAGAGCTTATGGATAATAAGATCGGACATGTATCTGGAACTGATGTCACTGTAATAAATGACATTGCCCTGGCCTGACCTGATTGATGCTCCTTTGGCAAAAGGATAAACCTGTCCGGAGATGACCGGCAAACCGTTAAGAAAGAATTGTTCGTTTGAAATATATTTCAAAAAGTAAAGATTAACACTGGGTATTCTGAGAAAACAGACACAGGTACCACAGTCGGCCTGAAAGGATTTATTGTCAGGATCATTAATTACATTTTCAGAATTTAAAACAAGTATCGAGGGATTCGTCAGATTTTTGGGATCATCGTTTCTGACAAATTGTTCAATGGAAGAGAATTCTTCAGGTAAAATCTTAAACACCTCAGCCACGGTATTTATAATATTCATTCTTTGCGGGGTGAACCGCTTATTGGTCTTAAGCAGTTCATAGAGTGACACCAGGGCAATCACTTTTTGTTCGAGGGTGAGCGTGCGGTTTATTTTTTTACAGATACTGAAGATTTTTACCGAGTCTTTTACTGTAGGAGTTAATAATTCCCCGGTTGATATATCTTCCTGGACAGGACCTGCAAGATCATCAAAGAAAGCCAGATATTTATCTACACTTTCTTTTGTCAGACGTTTTGTCAGAAAGGTTTTGATGAAATCACGTTCATTGGCAATCATACCCCCATCCTGTTTTACGATCAGGGCTGATAACTCCATCAGGGCTTTCAGGATTTCTTCACTCATTCAGGATTATTTCTATGAGCAGATATATCTTGAACGAAGGTACAAAAAAGTATTACTTTTTTGTGGTCCCTATAATAAATTTTCGCTGTATCCAACCCGGTATTATTGAAGCTCCTATAATAAGATAAGGGTAATAGCTTATTATTCTCCATATTATGGCAATAGCCAGGGCAATACTCATAGCATTTTCGGGACTTGCAGGAATGGCATCTGTAATATATCTGCCAAGTATCACCTCAGCGAAACCACTTCCTCCCGGTGTAGGGCTCATTATCATCATTATCCATGTTACTAGTTGCCGGGCAAAGATCAGAAAATGATCGCTCACAGCAAAAAAAGCCATAAGTATTGCGTTAACAACCCAGTATCTTGAAGTCCAGGCCAGGAATGTGGCAGTAAAGGCTTTTATCCAGAATGATGCAGGTTTTTTTTTCAATTCGTAAGAGCTCTCTATTATATCATTACCTGCATTTTCTGCTGCCTTTTTCCACCTTTTCAATAGGGGCAGTCTGAAAACAAAGAGAATGATCTGCTTTATTTTCGCAGGGTCGAAAAAGAGGCCATAGCCTACAAGTAAGACCCATCCTAAAACTAATCCATATCCTATTAGTCCTATTATGAGAAGATTATTGAATAATGCTGCGCCGGTACCCTGCATAGCCGTTGTGAAGAGATTTTCCCCACCAACAATAAGAAGAACCAAAGGGCCCATTATGACAAAATAAAGTTCATCAAGAAATGAAGTGGCAAGGACTATTGATGTACTCCTTCCCACAGAGATACTTTCTTTATGAATAAAGACTACTGCCACTGCAGTGCCACCTACTGTTGAAGGTCCTATGGCAGAGGTAAACTCCCACAGCATAATTACCCTGAAAGCCTGTTTCCAGTTGAGGTCTTTTTCTGAAAGTATCCGGATCCTGACCATGTAGCCAAGATCTCTGCCTATCATGCAACAGAAGGCAACGGCAAGCCAGAAAACGGATTTCCAGGTAAAACTTAAGTTATTCAGGACAGCCATGTCAATCTCTCTGAAGATGAACCAGGCCACTACGGCTAACCCCAGTACTATAGGAAAAATGATTCTTGCAGGCCGTAGCTTGCTAACCATTTCATAATGTTGGTTATCACTCATATATAAACAGGCGTTTCTTCAGTCAACCTCTATTCTTTGGCTTCTTCCCAGGCAGGCAAAATTAAATTAAATATAGTTTAATTCCGAGTAGTTGTCTGTTTAATCCTCCTTCGCTTTCGCTACTGCAGATAAGAAGGATTTGGTTTAATACAGTTTATTCAGAATGGGAAAAATGATCTCTCATGAAATACGGATACAATATATTTACTTAAGGAAAGGGGCCTTTGATACAAAATCAGGATACAAAAAAGCCGTCTCGTAAAAAAGGAGACGGCTTTCGATTATTATCTGACAAATTCAGAAAAAAAGACTTTGATTATTGTTTATCATAAACCATTGTTGATTTCATTTCACCTCCATCAAAGCCTGGTCTGACAGATTCTACACTGAGAGTTTTGCCGTCGGCACTTAATTTCCATGTCTCAGTACTTGTCATATCCATCCCGTCAAAACTCATTGTTGTGGCGATAGTAAGACTTTTTTTGTCGGCTGACCATTTAGCAGTTGATTTACTGGTCATTTCTCCCATGGGGCTTGTTCTGGTATTTTCGGTAGGATTACCGTCGAGCGAATAGTTAGTGACATTACTGGTAGCCTCACCGCCTCCAAATCCTCCCATGGTTCTTTCAACGCTCAGTTTATTTCCTGACTGTGTTACGATCATGGGGGCACCACCACCCATACGGCCACCAGGAGCACCACCACCGCCGGGGCCGCCTCCAAATTCACTTTTTTCCGGATTAAGACTCCAGGTACCGGAAAAATTTACCTGGGCAGTTAGCGACATACAGGCAAAAATAAGACCTGCTGTCAAAATAGTTTTCAATGCTTTCATAATGTTTTTTTTAATGATTAAAAGTCTCAGGAATAGTTTAGTTTTTATAAAGAATAGACAAGATTATTTGTGTTTTTATTCCGGAAGATAGAAAATTATGAAGTTGAAGAGGTAGAAAGAAGTTGAAGAAGTTGAAGAAGTTGAAGAGGTTGAGAGGTTGAAAGGGGGGGGAGGTTGAAAGAGGAGTGGGTGGTATGAAAAAAAGGTACTGTTAATAAGCACCTTTTTTGTTATTGCGGTTATAAAGATATATAACAGATCTATTTTTTATCGTAAACCAGTTTGAGTTTCATGTCTCCATCATACATTGGCATAACCTGATCTATTGTAATAGTCTTGCTATCGGCTGACAATTTCCAGGTTTCAGTTGTTTTGAACTCGTTACCTTCAAATGCCATTGTAGTTGTAACAATCATTGAATTCTTATTGTCTTCCCATGTAATGACAGATTTTCTTACCATATCCATGAACCCGGCATTTTCACAAGGCTGACCATCAAGATTATATTTGGCTGATTGTTGCATCTCTCCACCGTCAAAACCCGGTTGTGTGGATTCAACAGTCAGAATATTGCCATTTTGTGCAATATCCATTGTTACAGCTGCCATACGGAATTCACTGTTGCCAAAATCACTCTGCGATTCATTAAGACTCCATTTGCCTGAAAAGTTAGGCTGTGCAAATAATCCTGCTGAAGTCAGGAAAAAAATAAACAAACCTGAAAGGTTTCTGATTGAAATAAGGCTAAAGATTTTCATGATAGATTTAAATAAGTGTTTATAAAAAATAAAACAAATATACATTAATTTTAATTTTGATTTTTTCTGACAGATTAATTTATTTTTGTTTTTCAAATCTGTAACTTACAAGAATCACGCTTTCATCAGGGCGTGAAATATGGTTTAGCTTCCGTCAAGTATCAGGAAACCGGTTTCATCCACTGTAGCTGATCATCAATATTATCACTCAGTTTATATGTTTTGATATGATCCTGTATTGATTCACCTAAAACCTTTATTTTATTAATATCGGTTTCCCTGTGTCGTGTATTTGCCACGAAATTAAGGTATCCGACTTTTTCAAAATCAAGTCCCATCAGTTCAACAGCCACTCTGTCGGCAGCAAACCAGTCAGTACTGGCAACACATACTCTGTGGTCGACCGGTGTGCCGTCTATTGGACCATTCCCTTCCATTCCCTGGAAGCCGTCAATAATGGCAAGGTCAGGACTTAACTGATCTGCCAGCGCATAGAGATTGTAATTTATTCCACGGAAACCGCTCCCGTGAACGGTCGGCTTATCACTTCGTGTACCTTTTCTGCTTTGTGGTCCCCAGGCATACCCCGGATCTTTTACCGGTGCTCCGAAGACAATGTTTTTAAGCGACAGTGTTACCACAGATCTGTCGTGAGTTTTCATACGGGCTACTGATACAACGTAGGTGTCAGGATCAAGAATGAGACTGGAGACTCTCACAGGATGCGGACGGAAATCTTTTTCGTCAAATACATAAATGAGTTGTGAGGGCATTTCATCAAGATCATAAAGTTTTACTCCGTATTTTTTGCTCACAGCAGGGAAGCCATAGTTGTCATAACCTTCCGGTGTCGGACCACCTCCTGCTGATTCTGCAATAATAACGTTTTGCAGTTTGCCAATGGATTTAAAAAATTCAAGCAAACCTTCCATAGTATCAGCATGAGTTGCACACAGGGGGGTGGTAGTGCTTACAAAATTGGGCTTAAGCACTATACGGCGATTCCCTGTTGACCTGATTATCTCATCAGTAAATGGTTCAAGAGCACGGGAAACCATATCGGCCCTGTTGCTTCCTGTAGTAAGTGCAACACCCGGTGAAACGGCATTCTGAACGGCAGGGGTATTTGCAAACAGACTCGACGGTCTGATACATGTTGCAGCTACTCCACCAATGATGGAGGTCTTTAAAAATTTACGGCGATTGAAATTGGACATATCGTGTTTTTTTGTTTCTGCAAATTTATATAAAATATGTCATTATACATAGTCATAAACATATATATATAGATAATAATATACGATATTCTGATTCATAGACCTTTTTTGTTTCAGGACAGAAGGGGATTTTTATTATTAAAAATTAGTCTGTGTTCTTAATGCAACGTACTGAGTAACCACAATTTTTTAACCAATAATAATAATCCACCTGGTCAAAATTGTAATATAATACATAATAATGAGCATTATCGGCATCAGCGGAAGATGAGGACCAGAAGTATGCAAACTCACCGCGATCAAAGAAGGCACCATCATATCTTCTGTAGCCGGCAGGCAGGGCAGAAAATCCGGTAATATTTATCTTTTCAGGGTAGTCATTATTACCAATAGCACCAGTATTTATTGATGCTTTCCATCCTGTTGCTGCAGCAAGCGCTTTGGCAATTTTATTTTCACTAGTGGGTGTATTGGTTGAGCCATCGTAATTGTATCCGTTATCAATCAGATATTGAATCAAATCTATCCATTCAGTGTTACTTGGTACATGCCAGCCAACAGGACACAGTTTACCGGTATTGACAGCATACCAGTTATAAAGAGGTTTGTAGGAAAGCTAATTATCATACCAGCAATAACCTGGTGCGTTAAGTGTACTCCATGTTGTATTGTTTATTCTCCCTGTTCATTGAAATCATTCATTTTTTTGTTATTTTGAGAAACTCCTCCGGCTTTTATCAGGAGAGGAATAAGAATTAAATTTTTTATATTTAACGAGCATGGATTTTTATAATCACGAATCTTCAAAAATATGAAAATAGTTGTTCTTGACGGATATACTCTGAATCCCGGTGATCTGAGCTGGGATACTATCAGCAGGATGGGGGATTTTACTGTTTATGACCGTACTCCACGGGATCAGGTTCTGGAACGGTCGGCAGGTGCGGATATTATTCTTACAAATAAGACAGTCCTTGACCGGGATATTCTGAAGTCACTTCCGGATCTTAAGTACATAGGGGTACTTGCTACCGGATATAATGTTGTTGATATTGAAGAAGCAGGAGAAGCAGGAATCATAGTAACAAATATTCCGTCGTATGGAACAAATTCTGTTGCTCAGCTCACCTTTGCATTCATTCTGGAGTTTTGTCATCATGTACAAAAGCACAGTGACATGGTGTCGGAGGGAAAGTGGTCAAGATCGATGGATTTTACCTATAGCGATTATCCTCTGATAGAGCTTGCTTCGAAGACACTTGGTATTGTTGGTCTGGGAAATATTGGCAGGAAAGTGGCAGAAACAGGCAGAGTGTTTGGGATGAATGTTATTGCAAGCGATAAGGGATTAGAAGAAGGGACTGTTCAGGATGGCGTAAGTGTGGTTTCCATAGAGAGATTATTAACGGTATCCGATTTTATAACTCTTCATTGCCCTCTTACTGAAGAAACGGAAGGTCTTATAAGTTCAGATACAATAACATTGATGAAAGAGACTGTTTTTCTTATCAATACATCGAGGGGTGGAATTATTGTTGAGGAAGACCTTGCAGAAGCTTTGAATAAAGGGAAGATTGCCGGGGCGGGCCTTGATGTCCT
>JAAYDB010000058.1 GCA_012729475.1 Bacteroidota bacterium | reverse complement strand
TATACTACACCCAGCGCCAATTATATGATCCGTGAAATGGGAATAGTCCTTTTTCTCGCAAGTGTAGGTATCACAGCAGGAGAGAAATTCATTCCTTCACTACTCACTGGTGACGGTTTTATCTGGATGGCTTATGGAGCTGTCATTACCCTTCTCCCTGTTCTGACAGTAGGACTTGCCGGACGGTTTTTCTTCAGAAGGAATTATCTAGAAATGTGTGGTATGCTTGCAGGTAGTACTACCGATCCTCCTGCTCTGGCTTTTGCCAATACTATTGCAGATTCTGAAGCTCCGGCAATAGCCTATGCTACAGTGTACCCTCTGGTGATGTTTTTACGTATCTTCCTGGCACAGCTAATGATAGTTGCATTTTAAGATATGCAATAACTATTAACCAGGCTAATAGCCGCCTACCTGAAACACCCATATTCAGGACAGAAGAAAGGAGCTTTTTATTATCTTACAGATCAACTAACGCTTTTCAGAACTTCCGGCCTTAAATCTTTCAGATAGCAGATCAGGCCATTTCAGATCAAGGTCTTCAAGGGCAGCAAGGACAACCCCGGCAGTGGCATAAAGCTTCTGCCAGTTTTTATCAGCAGGTACAATATTCCAGGGAATGTCGTTACATCTGTTAATTATCTGTTCGTAAACAGACATATAATCATCAAGTTTTTCCCGGGTGTCCCAGTCACCATCCTTGTGCTTCCAATGCTTCTCCTTTATCTCAATGCGTTCGATAAGCCGCTCTTTCTGGGTTTCTTCTGACACATTGAGGAAGAACTTAAGAACTTTTGTGTCGTTGTGTTCAATGGTTTTTTCAAAAGCATTGATGAGCTGATAGCGTTCTTCAATGAGTTCGGGAGAGAAATATTTTTCAACTGAGGGAACAAGGATATCCTCATAATGTGATCTGATGAAAATGTTTGTCTTCCCTTTCCCGGGAGTGAGCTTATGTATCCTCCACAGAAAATCGTGAGCATATTCTTCCGGAGTAGGTTTTCTAAAGCTGTCTACCTCAAATCCTACCGGATTACAATATTTAAGAAGACCTCTTGTCAGACCATCTTTCCCCGATGCATCAGTCCCCTGAAAAATGATCAGCAGAGAGTATTTGTTCTGTGCGTACATTTTATACTGAAGCTCTCCGATGCGTTTCAGCATTTTCTTAGTCTTCTTTTTTGTCTTTTCTTTATCCCACTCTTTGTTAAAAGTCGGATAATCACTTATTTTTATCTTCATTTGTATATAGTTTCAGTTAGATAATTTTCGCTCAGTTATGATGTCAGGAAATGTTAAAGAATGAAGAAATCACATGTAAGGGGGTGATTATGAGGGTGTGAATTTTTCATGGATCATACGGTTTCCTTTGGCTAAGATATAAATTTACAGGCTTTTTCCGTAGGTATTGAGGTAAAACTTTTAAATTTGAAGATCACCACAAAAAGAGAAAGGCTTATTGATGGATATAATTTTTTACATGACAGGAACATTTTTTGTAGGTGTCATACTGGCCTGGGTTATTACCCGGTATGTAATGAATTCGAGACTCTCTTCAAAAAATGCGGAGATCCATGAACTGGCAAGGCAAAAAAGTGTTCTGGAAGCCAGGGTAGAAGCTCAGGAGAAGAGCCTGGAGGAAGTGAAAAGTGCTATGCTGAACACATTCAAAGCGGCTGCTTCTGATGCTTTATTACAGAACAATAAACAATTCCTTGATCTGGCAAAATCGCAACTGGAAGTACAGATAAAAGAAGCAGAAGGTAACCTTGATGAGAGAAAATCAGCTATAGCCGAGATGCTCAAACCTGTCAGGGAATCAATAGATACATATAAAAAACGTATTGAGGAGCTGGAGAAAGGTTCGAGAGAGACATTCGGACAGGTGTCTGAGATGCTTTCCAACCTGAGATCTACAAGTATTAGTCTGCAAAAAGAGACAGGAGCCCTTGTCAATGCCCTGAGGAACCCCAGAGTCAGAGGCCGCTGGGGTGAGATAGGCCTTAAAAGGGTAGTGGAATTCTCAGGAATGTCGGAACATTGTGATTTCCTGGAACAGGCTTATGCGGGAGGAGAAGAAACGTCCATGAAACCTGATATGATCATCAATCTGCCTGGTAACAGCCATGTGGTGGTCGATTCCAAACTGCCACTCGATGCTTATCTGGATGCTCTTGAGACAGATGATGAAATATTAAGAACAAAATTGTTTACAAAACATGCACGAGATCTTCGTGATCATATTAATAAATTAAGTAAAAAACAATATTGGTCACAGTTTGAAAATTCCCCTGATTTCGTTGTTCTTTACATGGAAGTCGAATCAGCTTTCAATGTTGCTCTGATGACCGACAAAGCCTTGTTACAGGACGCTATGAACAATAAAATAATACTTGCGACGCCTACTACCCTGATTGTTATCCTCAAATCGGTGGCAATGTCGTGGCAGCAACATGATATGACGGAAAATGCAGTGAAGATAATGAATGCAGCAAGTGATCTTTATGGAAGAGTGTCAGTCTTCGCTGATCATTTTGGCCGAGTGGGTGCTGGCCTGAAATCAGCTTTAAAAGGGTTTAACGATGCAGCAGGGTCATGGGAAAGCAGGGTATTACCGGCAGGAAGAAAACTGGAGCAATTAAGGGCTACAGATAATAAAGGAACTCTGCCTGATTTTGACATTATTGATAATCCGGTAAGGGAAATAAAAAAACCTGAAGAATGATATTTATTTCCCTTCCTTTCGTAAATCAAAAATATATGACACACAAAAATATTGTTTTCGTCTTGATGATCATAATGGCAATATGCCTTGTTGTGGGATCATGTCGTAATACATCCGGTCCGCCGGTGCAGGAAACAACGCCTCCCATGGAAGAACCTGTTGTTAAGACTGACAGTACATGGCTCTTCAACGGAGTGTCTCTTGATGGCTGGGAGATAACAAATTTCGGTCCCCAGGGTCCGGTGAGTGTAAGCGGAGGTCAGATAATACTCGGTATGGGGGATGGTTGTACGGGAATAACATGGAAAAGATATTTCCCTGACATGAACTACAAGGTTTCTCTTGAAGCTAAAAGAGTTGCAGGAAATGATTTCTTTTGCGGAATGACTTTCCCCGTCGGCAAAGAATCATGTTCACTTATCATCGGTGGCTGGGCAGGCACAACTGTCGGACTGAGCAGTATAAATAAAAAGGATGCTTCAGAAAACCAGACAACTTCCTATAAACTGTTTGAGAGAAACCGTTGGTATCATATCGGCCTCATTGTTAAGAAAGATACAATACAAGCCTTTATAGATGATGAGATGGTTGTAAATTATGTGAGATCGGAAAATGATGTATTGTCAGTAAGACCTGAGGTAGAGTTATCCAAACCATTTGGAATAGCATCATGGTATACAACCGCTGCTCTTAAAAATATAAGGGTGACAGAAATAAATGACTAAAAATGAAACAGAATAATAAACACTTCAGTATACAGTAAGGAAAGCATTAATTATCTTACCAATTTTGTATCAGAACGATGAAAAGGGTGTTTTATTTATTACTTGTTATAGCGCTAACAGTATCGTGCAAGACTAACGAATTGTATATCAGTGTAATTGATCCTGCGCCTGTTACTTTATCAAAGGAATTAACAAAACCGGGTGTGATAAACAGGAGTATGCCTACTGATGAAACAAAAGGCCTTGACCGGCTGGAGAGAATACTTACTCTGGAGGGTGCCGATCTGGATAAAGAGGGGGCAGGTGAATGTATTAAAGGCCTTGCTGATGAATTGGTTAACAATGGAAGATTCAATGATGTAAAACTGTTGAATGATATCGATTTCAGAACTCCCCGAAAGGGTAATTTTCCGGAACCTTTACGATGGGATATCATAGATATGATTTGCCGGGAAAACAATGTGGATGCTATTTTCTCACTTGAGTATTACGACACTGATGCCGTGATCAATTATTCTACTCAGAAAGTTGATCTTAAAACAGCTATTGGGATCATGGTTCCTGCACTTGAACATTTGGCCAATATGGAAACAATCGTTAAAACCGGATGGCGTATCTATGATCCTCAGAACAGGGTTATTGCCGATGAATACAGCCATGTGGAATCGGTAGTTTATTCGGGAAGAGGGATCAATCCTGAAGTGGCTGCCGGTGGATTGATCAAACGTAAAGATGCCGTTAAGGAGGTTAGTTATGTTGCAGGGCATGAATATGCATTCAGATTGTTACCCCTTAGTCTGCGTGTCGAAAGAGATTATTTTGTGAAAGGAAGCAATAATTTCAAAGTAGCCAGACGGAAAGCTATTCTTGGAAATTGGGATGAGGCAGGTCTGCTATGGGAAGAAGAGACAGACAATCCCAAAAGAAAAGTGGCCGGAAGAGCCTGTTATAACATGGGGATTATTAATGAAATAAACGGTGATCTCCATAGTGCACTGGATTGGGCCAGAAAAGCCTATGCCGACTATAATATTAAACTGGCCCTGCGTTATTCTGAAATACTGGAATCCCGTATCTATAAACAGAGAATTTTGCATCAACAACAGCAATAAAACGCTTCGTTTGTAATTCTGTAGATTCTTTAGTAATTTGGTAGCTCAAATAAACAGGCCTGTTTG
>JAAYDB010000057.1 GCA_012729475.1 Bacteroidota bacterium | reverse complement strand
ATTAATTATTATAATCATATAAGCTCTTTTATTAATTAAATAATCCATCTATCCTATTTCAGAAAAAAACTTTAACAATTGTTGCATAATCATTTGATAATATCTCAAAAAAAAATTAGGTTTGGTGGCAGTTTTTTCGGGTCTGAAAACAGAAGCATATTTTTTAATATCTGTTTTTAGCTTTTTTGCAGGCAGAAAAGCCAGTTGATGAGTATTTATTATATTATTAATCTATCAATATGAGGCTTGCCAGAAAAAATAACGGGCAGGTTTTTTTATTTAATATCTAAACAATTTATGGAAAGAGTTATTAATAACGGAACAGTTAAGTTCTATAACGGGAAACAGATCCCTCTTGAGATGCATAAAGTTAGGATCGTCCAGTCGTTAAACCTGGTTCCTGTTGAAAGAAGGCTGGAAGCAATAAAAACAGCAGGTTATAACACCTTTTTGCTGGGCACTGAGGATATTTTCCTTGACATGCTTACTGACAGCGGAACAAATGCAATGAGCGACAATCAGGTTTCAAAAATGTTTGTTGCCGATGATGCTTATGCAGGATCACAAAGTTTCAAAAAGCTTGAACAAAGTGTAAAAGATGTATTTGGGAAGAAATATACTCTGCCGGTTCACCAGGGAAGGGCGGCAGAAAATATTTTGTCAAAAGCTTTTATCAAAGAAGGTTCTTTTATACCTATGAACTACCATTTCACCACTACTCTTGCACATATTGAAATAAACGGAGGTAAGATCGCAGAACTATTCACCCCCGAAGCTATGAGAATCAAGAGTTCCGATCCTTTTAAAGGGAATATAGATCCCGCCCGTCTTGAAGCCTTTATAAATGAACATGGTACAGAAAACATTCCATTCATAAGGATGGAAGCTTCAACGAATCTGATAGGAGGTCAGCCCTTCTCACTCAAAAACATGAAAGAGATAAGAAAGATAGCCGACAAATATGGGTTGATCCTTATCCTTGATGCAAGTCTCATTGGCGAAAACGCATATTTTATCATTAACCGGGAAAAAGAGTATCTGGGTAAATCACTGCAATCTGTATTGCTTGAGATGTGTGATCTTTCAGATATTGTATATTTTTCAGCCAGAAAAGTAACCTCCAGCAGAGGAGGTGCAATATGCACCAACCGAGATGATCTGTATTCAAAAATGAAGCATCTGGTTCCCCTCTATGAAGGTTTTCTTACATACGGAGGCATTTCCATACGCGAGATAGAAGCAATGGCACAGGGTCTGATGGAAACTGTCGACCCTGATGTAGTAAGCCAGTCTCCTTTATTTATTGACTATATGGTCAAAGAGCTCGATAAGCTTGGTATTCCTGTTATTATGCCGGGTGGAGCTCTGGGATGCCATGTCGATGCCACACAATTCGTTTCACATGTACCACAATCACAATATCAGGCCGCTTCTCTTGTGTCGGCATTCTTTATAGCTTCCGGAATAAGAGGTATGGAAAGGGGTACAATGAGCAGTACGAGAGATGAAGAAGGTAATGATATTTTCTCAGACCTGGAACTGATGAGGCTGGCACTGCCACGTCGCGTATTCACCCTTTCACAGGTGGAATATACAATAGACAGGCTGAACTGGCTGTATCATAACAGAAACCTTATAGGAGGTCTCAGGTTCATTGAAGAACCCCCTGTCCTGAGATTCTTCACCGGCAAGCTTGAGCCGCTAAGTGACTGGCCTGAAACACTCGCTGAAGCATATAAAAAAGAATTTGGCAACAGTCGCTGATAAAGAATCCTGACTCTGTTGAAATAATATCCATAAACAGGAAATTATTTCAGGTAAAATGCCTGCTGAACCTGATCTTCACCTACAGTGACATCATAAATGATCAGAGCAGCGGGTGTTTTTATAAATTGAATCAGTATATCAGATCAAGTACTTCAGTCCTGGCCTGCTCAAATATTTTCGAAGCTCCTGAATCATAATGATTGAAAGAACCATGTATCATCTTGTGAAATAAAACAGTTGTTTTTTTACCTGTGACCTCTTTGTTGTCTCCAAAAATATGGATATAAATTTCAGATGGCTTCCCCTGATCCTGCCTGATAAAAGCCATGCCCTTTGTATTTACCTGGTCACATATAACTGAAACGGCATATATGCCAGTGGCTGGCAATAATTTACATTCGTCAGTGAGAGGAAGGTACAAGAGCGACCGGAAAGGTTCCGGAGCTGTAATAGTTAAAGGTTGAGGATAACCTATTACCATATAGTAGTGATCAAGGTAAGCATTTGCTCTTTGAATATAACCCTCTTTTATTGCCTTACGTATCTTTGTTGAACTCACTGTTTCATTATATACCTCCTGTTCCGGTATCTCTTCTGCTTCAAAATTGTATTTATTTTTCCATCTCCATAAATGCTTATAATCTCCTTCCTGGTTAAAACCAAAGTGATGATTAAAGCCAACCACCACAACTTTTGCCTGAAGAACAGCTTTCAGATACTCTTTCACAAACTCCTCACTGGTAATCCTTGAAAATTCTCTTGTGAACTCAATGATTATAACATTGTCCAGACCTGCTTTACTCAGTAACTCAAGTTTTTCCTCCTGAGAATTGATAAGCTTCAGATCACGGCCTGCTGTTTCAGGGTACAGAACTTTCCGGGGATGCGGATCAAAAGTAATGAGAAGGGATTCACCGTCATATCTTTCTGCCAGCATCTTAAGCCGGTTAATAATAGTTTTATGCCCAATATGAACACCATCAAAAGATCCGGTTGTAACAACAGGATTCTTAAGCCCTTTTGCTTCCTTAAAACTTCTGAATATTCTCATACCGACAATTAATCCCTATAGCTGGTTTTCTTTTACGAAATATGCAACTTTTTCGATGGAGGTGATCATGTCATATTCTTCAAGGAATACCCACGATGGAACATTAACAGGAATAGTTGTAAAATTCAGTATACCTTTTATTCCGTACCTCACAATTTCTTCTGCGGTTTCTTTTCCAAATTCCGGGGGGACAGTAAGTATTGCAATTTTTATATTAAGCTCCTTGATGATCTTTTCAAGCTCATTGTGTGGATAGCACTTCACTCCGGCTATTACCTTATTTATTTTCTGAGGATCGGTATCGAATGAGGCAACCAGATTAAGCTTCGATCTCTTGCCTTTAAAATAGGCAGCCAAAGCTCTTCCAAAATTCCCAATACCAATTATTGCAACATTAAGGCTTTCAGTGGAATCGATTATAGTTCCTATTGTATCGATAAGCTCTTTTACATCATAGCCTTTTCGTTGCACTGAGGAATATCCAATCAGCATCAGGTCGCGTCTTACCTGGACAGCTGTAATATGAAGCCGGGCGGCCAGCTCATGTGAAAAAATATAATTCTTTTTTTCGCTCAGGCATTCCAGAAGAGTCCTTCGGTACTCACTCAGCCTTTCCACAGTTTTTGCCGGTAGTCTCATTTGCAATTAGTTTAATGTTTCAGATTTTTTGGTAACCTTATGGTAAAAATACTCCCCTTATCCGGTTTGCTTTCTACGGTAATAGATCCAAAATAAAGTTCAACAACTTTTTTAACAATGGATAATCCCAGACCACTCCCTGATATGTTACGCGTCTGTTCGTTTTTAACACGCATAAAATCCTTAAAAAGGATCTTTCTGTCATCTTCCGAGATACCTATGCCTGTATCTGCAAATTTCATAATTACTTCATTATCATCACTATCAATAATAATATCAACCTTCCCTCCTACTTTGTTATATTTAACAGCATTGCTTGTAAGATTATTAAAAATGATATCTATGTCTGTCGGGTCAGCCATAATTATTATCTCCTTCTTCACATCAAGATTAACAGTAACTTCCATCTGAATTGCATAAGGCTGTACTGTCACTAAAGCTGCAGCTGCGACATCTGCCAGATTCAGTTTCTGTATTTTTTCATCTTTCCGTTCAAGACGTATCTTAGTAAAATCAAGGAGATCCATAATAAGGTTCCTCATACCCTGTATTCTCTGTAAGGACCTGTCAATATGATTAATATAATCGTCAATCCTGTCGCCTGCCTGTTTTTCCTGCATCATCAGGAGATATCCTTCAAGAGCATTAAGAGGGGCTTTTAATTCATGAGACAATACCGAAAGAAACTGGTATCTTATCTTCTTTCCCTCCTGATTCATGTCGTGGGTAATCCTTTTCAGATACAATTGTTTTGAAATATTCTCAATGCTTGACTTAAGTTCCTGTGGAGTAAAAGGTTTGGGTATAAAATCTGTTGCACCGTCACGGGTTGCCCTGACAGCTACATCAAGAGAAGCATAGGAAGTTATCATGGCAACAGCAATATCATATTTCTTCTCACGAATGATCTCCAGAACGTCAACTCCCTGGATACCGGGCAATTTATTGTCCAGAAGGAGAATATCCGGAATGTTCTGTTCAATGATATCAATTCCCTCCTCTCCTGTGGAGGCTTCCATTATATGAAAAACATAATCCTCATCCATAAAGGGATAAGTAACATGAAAATCCTTCAGTATCCTTTTTACGCCGGAACGTATTCCGGGTTCATCATCAATAATAAGGACTTTTAATTCAGCCATATTATATTTTTAACAATTTCATTATTTCCTGATCGAGTTGTTCAGGCCGGATACCCTTTTCCAGATATCTGTCTGCCCTTATCCATGATTTATCCATTTCAGAATCGAGACTGAAAGTAATTCCTGTCTCACGTGAGACTGCCGTAGCAAGAATTACCGGAACATCAGGATATTTTTTTCGTATCTTATAACACAGGATAAAACCGCTGTCATCATTTTCCATCATCAGATCGAATATTGCAAGATCTGGTTTCATTCTTGATATTACAGCTTCTGCCTCTGCCTGACTCTCTGCCGCCACCGTCCTGTATCCTGCTTTGCCCAGATTGGTTACCGTCTGGTAAAGATAATCAGGATCATCATCTGCCACGAGTATCATAAAATCACTCTTCTTCATCCTTCTGTGTATTTTTTGCAATCTAATAAATAAATTATTCTCCCCTCCCATATCAATCAGCTTTCCATCAATACATACAACAGCCTCAACTGATAAGAATCTTCATTCCTTTCTTCGTGGAAGGAGTATTTTAAAACTTGTTCCTGTTGGACCTGCTCCGGGATCATCATTTGATTCTACACTTATCTGCCCCTTATGCATTTTAACAATGCCATAAGCTGTTGCAAGTCCGAGGCCCGTTCCTTTTCCTATACCTTTTGTTGTATAGAAAGGTTCAAATATTTTTACTCTGTCTTCTTCTTTGATACCGCTTCCTGTATCCGAAATGGTTATACTGACATCACTCAGTGTATCCTCAAGAGTAACAATCAGTTCTCCTCCGCTATGCATGGCATCAACAGCATTTTTTATCAGGTTTGTGGTAACCTGCATTATTTGTTCCGGATCGATCATGGCATCAGGATTACTCGTCTTATCAACGATACTCGTTTTTATAGTCTCCGGGATTATGACACTTTCAAAACTATGATTTATCAGATCCTTAACATTGACTATCTGATGATTAACCTGATTTTTTCTGGCAAAATTAAGAAGGCCTGCCACTATTTTCTTGCATCGCCCGGCCTGTTCAACAATAAGTTTAATATCTTCTATAACAGGATCTTCAGGCTGACATTCATCAAGGAGAATATTGCTGTACATTATTACCACCCCGAGTGGATTATTCAGTTCATGAGCTATACCGGCTGACAACTGTCCCATGTGTGCCAGCTTTTCAGATTGCCTCAAAGCTTCCTTCATAGAGCTAAGTTTCTCGTTTGACAAGGCCAGATCCTGAACTGATTTATGTAATTTTTCTATTGTATATGGCAGACACATCTCAATTTCAGCAAGACCCTTCTTAATAGCTATTGCATGTTCAATACAACTCTCATAACCGCATGCACCACAATCCAGATGATCTTTTTTTGTAAACTTGCCCATTGAAATAAGTACGTCTTCGATCTCCGTCTCGTCAGGTATTTCAAACCTGTGATCTTCTGCTTTATGATGTACTGATAAATCAATTTTCCCATATTCGTCAAAAGCTTCTTCCCATAAGCTATGATCAAGGTCATCCATTTTCTGACTGGCATAAGCACTTACAAGGGCTCTCCTGGTATATTGTTTCCCGTTCTTGGAAAGTCCGGGACCCATGATGCATCCCTCACAGCACAAAAGCTCCATATGCTGATTCTTTATTAGTCCGGCTTCCAGTTCCTTAAGAGCCTCCTGAAAACCTATCCTTCCTTCTGCAGCAATAATATTACCTGTTATGGCATCATCATTAATGTGTGCTGTCTGTAACAAGCCCCTCGTTACTGGAAATATAGAGCCCCTGCCTCCCCTGGGCGGATCAAAATCAGAAGGAATAACCTTCTCAGGTGATATACCGGCAGAGGTAAGCATGTCCCTCAATTCCAGAAAAGTAATAACCTCATCAATCTCAGAACTTTCTGCTTTTTTTGCCACACACGGACCTATAAAAACGATTTTTGTATTACTGCCAAATTTTTTGCGGACAACCCTGCTCATGGCAACCATGGGTGAAACTATTGGGGCCAGACGATCAACCAGACCCGGATGGTAATACTTTATATAGTTGACTATGGAGGGACAATCAGATGTGATATAGTATTTATCACTGCCTTCCAGAAGCTTTTTGTACTTATCAGCCACAATATCCGCCCCAAATGATACTTCATTTACATATTTAAAGCCGAGGGCCCTTATCATACCTATCAGTAAATGATAATCAGGTATATCTCCAAATTCAGCAGGAAAACTGGGAGCCACTATTGCAGCTACATCCGAACCATTATGGAGCAGTTTAAGTACTCTGTCGGTAGTACGGAGAAATACCTTTGCCCCCTGGCTGCAAACTTTAGTACAGTTACCGCATCCTATGCACCTCTCATCAATCACTTCTGCCTGTCCCCCCACTATACGGATCGCTTTTGCAGGACACTCCCTGACACAGGTGTAACAGGTACGACAAAGCTCTTTAATTGTATAGACCAGCATCACTTCTCCTTTAATTTTCTTAACCCTCTTACTAATACTGTTTCAAAGTACCGACCTTCAATGGCCCGGATTTCACAACAATACATTCCTCTTTATATAATGTGTATAAAAAACTTTTTTATCTGACAATACCTCATTCTCTTTTAAGTATTTATCATACATATTTATGTTAACCGGCGATTTACACGGAAGATTTATCGGATCAGTTTCATCAGCCTGATATATTATTTTCCTTCTTGACTTTATGTTAATTTCATGCATAGCGAAAGGCATACCTGCGCCGTTAATGCATCCTCCCGGACAAGTCATCACTTCAATAAGATTATATTTTCTGCCTGCATTGAAGGCTGCCCTGAGTTTTTCCAGACCAGTCAGCCCGTCAACAACGGCAACTGCTATCTTCCTGTTTGCAATCATAAGAGATGTTTCCCTGAATGCACCTCCGGCACGTAATCTCTTGAATAGCTGCTTATCAGCATCATTTTTGTATTCATAAAAATACACTAAGCGTAAAACGGCTTCTGTAATTCCGCCTGATATTTCAGTCAGGCCAGCTGCAGAACTACTTCCCTCCATCGGCTCATCGGCCGGTTCAGGCTCAATGTTTGAAATATCGATACCATAAAGCCTTATCAGCCTTGCCAGCTCCCGCACCGTCATAACTGAATCAACATCACTGATACCCTTTCTCATCATACCATCTCTTCTGGCTTCGAACTTCATAGCCATGCATGGAGTAACGGATACCGAAAAAATCTTCTCAGGCATTATTCCCGAACTATCTGCAATAAGTGTCTTAATAAGACCCCCTGTCAACTGCTGGGGCGACTTGACTGTTGATAATTGAGGAATGATATCAGGCATAAACTGCTCGGCATATTTAACCCATGAAGGACACGCTGAGATATACAAGGGATCTTCCGTTTCGTTCTTTATCCTTTCAAGAAGCTGACCAGCTATTTCTGTAATACAGATATCAGTTCCTACTCCTGAATTAAATATTTTGTTAAAACCTATTCTGCGAAGAATGGAATTCAGTGTCCTGTCAAAATCTTTGTTATATTTTATCCCCATCTCTTCGGCTATACCTATAGTGACCAGAGGAGAATACTGAATAACTTTTGCTATGTCGTTATGATGAAGGTAATCCTGTACTTCCACCAAATTATGTTTTTCATGAAGTGCACCGGTAGGACAAACCATAACGCATTGTCCGCAATGAATACAGCTGGAAAAATTAAAGTCACGGTCCATCGCCGGACCAACATGTGTTTTGCTTCCTTTTCCAATAAAATCGATTGAATTGGCAGATATAAGTTCTTCACACACTCTGATACATCTGCCGCAAAGGATGCATTTTGATAACTCTCTTACAATAGCAGGGCTCGACTGGTCAAGACGGGGTTTTATTTTTTTTGCACGAATACGCCTTTCTCTTATATTCAACTCTTCAGCCAGTCTCTGTAATTCACAATTAAGGTTTTTATCGCAATAAAGGCAGTCATCAGGATGATTTGATAACAGCATTTCCACAATTGTTTTGCGTGCAGTTATAACACGGGGAGAATGTGTTCTGATCTTCATCCATTCTTCCACAGGTTGTGAACAGGCAGTTACAAGACGGTCTCTTCCTTCCACTTCAACAACACATATCCGGCAGGCTCCGGTTGGAGAAAAATCAGCCATCCTGCAAAGAGTCGGGATCCTGATGCCGTTACGATTAAGAGCTGACAGAATAGTTTCTCCTTTTTCAGCTTTGATTTTCCTGTTATTGACCTGAATAGTAAAAAGCATATCAGCTATTTGACTTTTATTGCACTGAACTTACAAACATCATAACATATACCACACCCCGTACACTTTTCTTCGACGATAAAAAAAGGCTGAAGACGGGTGCCATAAATAGCATTTACAGGACATTTTGATGCACAGGCTGTACACCCGGTACATTTTTCCACATCAATAGAAAAGGATCTCAGGCCTCTGCATATATTAGCCCTGCATATCCTGTCAAAAATATGTTCTTCAAATTCCTCCCTGAAATTTTCCAGGGCACTTATAAAGGGATTAGGGGCTGTCTGGCCCAGTCCGCACATAGAAGTATCTCTCATTACCGAAGCAATGGTTTCCAGCTGCATAACTCCCTTGAACCGCTCCAGAGTGGTACCTGAATCTTCACTGGCGGGTTTCCTTATAATACTTTCGAGTATCTCCAGCATACGTCCTGTTCCTTCCCTGCAGGGTATACATTTTCCACAGCTTTCGGCATGCATAAACTCCATGTAATATCTTACAAGGTCGACCATACAAATTGTCTCATCAATAACAATGAAACCACCTGAGCCCATCATAATACCTCTGGAACTCAATTCTTCATAATCAACTATTACATCCAGGTTTTCAGGTGTAATAAACGACCCTGAAGCACCTCCCATCTGTACAGCTTTCAGCTTCTTACCCTCTTTTACTCCATCAGCAATGTCTTCAACAATACTTTTTATGCTGGTACCCATCTCAACCTCTATAACTCCTGACATACGGCCTTTCCCTGCAACAGCAAAAATTTTAGTGCCCGGACTGTTTTCTGTTCCGAGAGAACGGAACCACTCAGGACCATTTTGCATAATAAGAGGCACATTCATCAGGGTTTCCACATTGTTTATCACTGTAGGTTTTCCAAAAAGACCTGAAGTTGTCGGATAAGGAGGTTTCAGCTGAGGCATCCCTCTTCGGCCCTCAAGAGCACTGATCAGTGCTGTCTCCTCCCCACAAACAAATGCTCCCGGTTCCTTCCTTAGAATGATTTCGAGGTCATAGGCACTGGACAAAATATTGTGGCCCAGAAGACCATATGATTTGGCACTGTCAATTGCTTTTTCAAGCCTTTGCATAATATGATCCGAACCTCTGTGGAAAAATATTATAGCCTGTGCCGCCCCTGTAGCATAAGCAGCTATTGCAATTCCTTCTATCAATCTGTGAGGGTCGTTTTCAAGAATAAGCCGGTCAGTGAAAGCTCCCGGATCACTCTCTTTGCCATTACATATCAGATATCTTGTTGAGGCTCCTGAGTTAAGGACCTGCTTCCACTTCAGACCGGTAGGATAGCCTCCTCCACTTCTTCCTCTTAATCCGCTCTGTACAACAATATCACATACCTCTTCATAGGTGTAATGCCTGATAGTCTTTACGAATGTACGGTAACCACCCCGGGCTATATATTCTTCAATACTTTCGGGATCATAGCATCCGTACTTACCAAGTACAACCCGTTTCTGGTGATAAAAAAAGGAAAGTTCATCAAGAAACTGTACTCCCGGCCATAATCCGAATTCTTTCGTCCCCAACTGACCAAACAGATCATCCTTGTTAATATCATTATGAAAAACACCGTTCAGTAAAGGCTCAACTTTTTCTTCCGTTATATTCCTGAAAAAAAGCTTGTTTTTGCCCGGAAGCTGAATACAAAGACCGGGTTCAAAATTCGCCGGCCCGCTACACCCCACTCTTACTATTTCTGCATCATATCTGTTTTCAGAAAAAAAAGTGGTCATGGCCTGAAAAGTCTTATCCGACCCGGCAATTTTCCCTGCAGTGCCGGATGATAAAAAAATAACCGGCTTGTCTGGTTTCTCCCTCCTGATCTTCTCCAGACACTGTTCAGCCTCATCAGAGAGAGTGTCAGACTCATGCAGCAACACATTCTCCAAAAGATATTTTTTCAGGTCTTCCATTTAATCATTATCAAAAATATACCTTAGCTTTCTGATCATATCAGGCAACTGCTCCGCTTTTACATTGTTATAGTATTCGCCATTAATACAGATAACCGGTCCATGATTACACCCTCCCATACAGGTCACTATATCATAACTGAGAATACCATCGCGGTCTGTTTGCCCCGGCAATAGCCCTGTTTCTTCTTTTAACTTGTCGATAACTGCTTTTGATCCGTTCAGATAACAGGATGTACCATTGCATACGGAAATCTGTATCTTTCCTGCCGGCAAGAACCTGAACTCGTCATAAAACGTCGCAAGACTGTAGATTTTTGTTGTGCTTAGCCCTACATACCTGCCGACCTCAACAATAGAATCCTCCGACAAGAATCCGGCTTTCTCCTGTATCTCCTGAAGCAGAGGAATTAACTGATCCCTCTTCCCTTGTTTGTAATTTCTGAGAATCGTATCAATCTCTGTTGTCATCAGATATGTTTTATATACCACACAAATATAATATTTTATTGTTAATAAAATAACAATGTTTGTTAAATAACAATAAAATTCCGGGTTTTTTAAGTGTGATTCTGAAGTGTGTTTTTAAGTCATCAGTGCGAACAGCCGGAGTAAAATTTACAGATTTATTTATTAATAATACTAATAATGAGCTAAGGAATACATAAAATATGACAGTTATATTATGATATATGATATTAGCTGCTAAAAATTAATTAGTATTTTTGATGCGGATGTTTTACAATGAGCATTAGAAATTATGCAGGTAAATGAGATGCAAATTTGTCTGGGCAGTTCTTGTTTTTCGAGAGGCAACAAAGAGCTGGTTACTTTTATAAGAGAATATCTGAAAAAAAACTATCTTGAAGACAAAGTTGTTTTTAAGGGAGACCGTTGTATGGGCAGATGTAGTAAGGGGCCCAATATCAGGATTGGAGATAAGGTTATAGAGGGCATCTCACTTTCGAATATTGAAGAGATCCTTGACAGGGAATTCTCGAAATAAAAATAATTCCGAAATGATAGAATAAGATGAACGAAAGGAAGCCGGTTCTGTACATCAATGATGATAAATGCCGTAATTCATATTCCTGTGTGCGGGTTTGCCCTGTTAATGCGATTGAAGTAAGGCCTCAGAAAGAGCATCCCACAATTATTCCTTCCAGGTGTATCGGGTGTGGTCTGTGTTATGTTTCCTGCTCTCCGCGTGCCATTGAATTTCGTGATTCAAAAGAGGAGGTTAAACACCTCCTTAAATCAGAAAAAAAGAAAGCAGCTCTTATTGAACCCAGTATAGCTTCAGAATTTGATGACATAACCGATTATAGAAAATTTGTGGCTATGATCAGATCACTTGGCTTCGACTATGTTCATGAGGTTTCGTTCGGTGTTGATCTTATTGCGTCAAAATATGCAGAACTCTTCAGTGAGGCTGAAGGAAAGTACTACATCACCGCTAATTGTCCTGCTATAGTTAAGTTGATTGAAAAATTCCATCCGGAAATTGCATCTAATCTGGCTCCTATCGTTTCACCGATGATTGCGACAGCAATGGTAGTAAAGGAACTTTATGGAGAAGATGTCATCACCATTCAGATAGGTCCGTGTATTGATGCAAAAGATGAAGCATTAATTTACAGGTCGGGAAGACTGGTTGACGGAGTTTTGACATTTATAGAGCTCAGGCAGCTCTTCGATGAATACGGGATACAGGAACGACTGGTAAAAATGTCGGAATTTGATCCGCCTTATGGTTACTGGGGAGCTTTATATCCTGTTCCCGCAGGGATAATACAGGCCGGAGGCCTGAAAAGGGACATGATTTCCAGCAGAGTCATAACAGCTTCAGGGAAGGAAGATGCTCTTGAAGCTATTAATGATTTTGATAAATATATTGATACTCTCAGACATCATTTTAATCTGTTTTTTTGCCATGGCTGCCTGCTTGGCCCCGGCATGGAGAACCATATGGAAAAGTTCAGGAGAAGGGCTCTCGTAAGCCGTTATACAGAGAAAAGAATTAGCACTCTTGACAAGGATTTATGGCAAAAAAATATGGATAGATGGTTGAAACTTGATTTCTCCCGCTCCTTTACCCCTAACGACCAAAGGATACAGGAACCTCCGGAAGAAGCAATAAATGAAGTACTTAAAATAATAGGCAGACAGGACCCAAAAGATGAACTCGATTGTGGAGCATGTGGATACAAGTCGTGCCGCGACTTTGCCACTACTGTTGCCAAAGGACTTGCGGTGCCGGAAATGTGCCACACATACAATGTCCGCAATAAACAGGAATACATAGAGACTCTTAGACAGACTAACAGAAAACTGGCTGAAACAAAAAGGGCATTGAAAGAATCTGAAGAATTAGCTCTGAAAGAAAAAGAACTTGCACAAAATACCTCAGAGATGATGAACAACATGCTTGAAAAATTACCAAGTGCTGTTGTCATAGTTGACAATGCCCTGAAGGTTGTCCACTCAAATCAAAGCTTCATAAATATCATTGGGGAAGATGCCCAGGCAATATCAGAAATAATACCCGGACTGGCAGGTGCTGATTTGAAAACGCTTATGCCTTTCAACGTTTACAATATGTTCACTTTTGTCCTGAAAGAAGATGAACCCGTTGTGAGCAAAGATATCCATATAGAAGAAAAGATGCTTAACATATCAATCTTCCCCATTAAGAAAAACAAGATCTGCGGTGCTGTCATTCGCGACCTGTATGCCCCTGAGGTCCAGGGGGAAGAACTTATCAACAGAGTAAGTGAGGTTATTGACAAAAACCTTGAGATGGTTCAGAATATAGGATTTCTTCTTGGAGAAGGAGCTTCTGAAACAGAACAGATGTTAAACTCAATTATTGAAACACATAAAAAAAGAAGCACAAAAAAAGGTAACTGATAAGCATTTTCATGCAAAAGGATTTTTATATTGAGGTCAACAGCCAACAGAGAAATCACTACGGAGAAAGGATCTGCGGCGATGTTTTTCTCAATAAATATATTAAGGAAGAGGACAGGATAATTGCAGTGTTATCCGATGGTATGGGTCACGGTGTAAAAGCAAACATTCTTGCCACCCTGACTGCCACAATGGCCCTCAATTTCACCCGGGAACACAAGGAGGTGGACCTTATTGCAGAAATAATTATGAATACCCTGCCTGTATGCAGTAACAGAAAAATAGCATATTCTACGTTTACCATAGCAGATATTGAAAGCAGCGGAAAAGTAAACATACTCGAATACGATAATCCATTAACCATAATACTTAGGGGTAGTAAGTTATTTGATCCTCAGTGGAAAGAAATAATTCTGGAAAAAGGACAACATGCAGGCAAGATCCTCAGATCCTGTACCTTCATCCCCGAAAAAGAAGACAGAATAATAATCTGTTCCGACGGAGCTTCACAGAGTGGAATGGGCAGTGATTCATTTCCTTTCGGATGGGAAAGAGATAATATTGCATCTTATGCAGCCACTCTTGTCTCGGGTAATCCGTCACTGTCGGCATCTATGCTGGCCTCGAAAATTGTAAGCATGGCCTATAAAAATGACCATTACAAGGCAAAAGATGATATCAGTTGTGCTGTCATGTACTTCCGTGAACCCAGAAAACTGCTGTTGTGTACCGGACCTCCGTATGAAAAGGAAAAAGACAGGGAACTTGCTGCAAAAGTTAAAAATTATCCGGGCAGAGTTATTCTCTGCGGAGGAACAACTGCCGACATAATTGCACGAGAACTTAACAGAAAAATTGTTGATAATCTAATTTTTGAAGATCCGGAACTGCCTCCTGAAAGTTTTCTGGAAGGTATTGACCTTGTCACTGAAGGCATACTGACCCTCCAGAAAGTTAATGTAATTCTTAAAACATTCAATAACAGTGTTAAACTGGGAAAGGGCCCTGCTGACAAAATTGTCCGCCTGTTGATGGAAAGTGACGAAATACATTTTATTATCGGTACTAGAATAAATATTGCCCACCAGGACCCCACCCTGCCTGTAGAACTGGAGATAAGACGAACTGTAATCAAACGTATAGCACGCCTGCTTGAGGAAAACTGGATAAAAAAGATAAGCTTCGAGTATATTTAAAACAGACTCTTCTCCCTGATATACCCAATAACTTTTCTGAATAATACCGGCTGAATATCCGGATATGTCATGTCTTCAGGTAACCAATCACATATAATGACCTCCGATATCTCTGCAATATCAGTGTGATCACTCATCTCTGTCACTTCTGCAAAAAACAGTTGCCCGTAATCTTTTACACCATTCTCTTCCACAGAATAAGTTGCTACAGGATATAACATAAATTCCCGGGCACCGGTCTCTTCTGTAAGCTCTCTGCCCGCAGCATCTTCAGCTGACTCTCCCTTTTCAATATGCCCGGCTGCAAGCTCCCATCCATCACTGTCATAATGTCTGACAAAAATCCACCTTCTTCTGTACCGCGCCGGTATAACCGAATAGGTCAATCCTTCCTCAGGTATATAATCCACCCCGTAAAACATAACTCTTGCTGCCATATCTTCCATATGAAAAGATCCAATATAAAAACTTTTAGCATTAATTGAGTACTTTTGCAAATAACATTTTTTAGACTGATGTTATTAGTCCTGATAATAACCGAAATCCTTTCTTTCTTCGTATTGAAAGAATTTATACTCCGGTACTCGAAAACCGGGTTTATTGTCCTGCTGCCTCTGCATCTTGCCTTTAGTATCTGGCTCTGGATAGCTTTTATCAGAGTAAAAACATGGGATGGTTTTTTTGACACACTGGAAAATATCTACAATGAGATGATCTTCAATGGCTTACTCATTGCCATCCTCCTTAACAGGATATTGATCATCTGTTTGCATTACCTTGGAAAACTGTTGAGAAAACGCAGCCGGAGCTACATTGAAAGCCTTACTGCCGCAGGTTTTATATCTGCATCGGTGTATTTTATAATTCTGGCATCAGGTTTTTTAAAAGGCAGGTTCAATTTCCAGACAGAACAAATAACAATAGAAATAGAAGATCTGAAAAAAGAGCTTGATGGTTTTAGAATAGTACACATTGCCGATTTACATCTGAGTGGCTTTTGTAACCACAACAAAGAACTTACTGAAGCCATTGAGATAATCAATGGTCTTGATCCCGACATGATAATCAACTCAGGAGATTTTGTAAGCTACGGATGGAGAGAATACGATAATTTCGATACAATACTTATAAAAGCAACAAGCAAATATGGCAATTTTGCAGTGCTTGGCAACCATGATATGGGAACTTACCTTCCTGATCACAACAAAGAAACACTAAATCTCAACTCTCTCAGATTAAAAGAGCTGATCTCTTCATCGGGTTACACCCTTCTGGAAAATGAATATTCATTAATAAAAACAGGTAAGTGCAAAATAGCAGTGATTGGCGTTAAAACAGGAGGAAGCCACCCCAATATTATTCACAGTGATATTAATTCCATTATTAAGAATATTGACAGTGCCAACCTGAAGATAATGATTTGTCATGATCCGAATCAGTGGAAAGAAGATATCGCGGGAAAAACTGACATAGATATCACCCTCTCGGGACATAGCCATGGTATGCAGATGGGTGTCATTACCCGTAATTTCAGGTGGAGTACAGCCAAATACCTTTATCCTCAGTGGAATGGACTTTTCAGTGAAGACAACCAATATCATTATGTAAACAGAGGAGCCGGGGTCCTTTCCGTACCTTTCAGGATATGGATGCCACCTGAAATCACTCTTATAACACTAAAGGCCGGATAGTTTTACTATTCATCAAGTGGCATTAAAAAACGGGTGCTTCTCCTCCAAACACCCGCTTATTATTCCATTATGACCAACTTACCAGGTTAACCTTGATATTGTTTAATCATAATGTAATTTGAATTTAAGGTCCTTTAAACTATGAACAAAAAAGAACAATAATTCAATATTTTGACAATCGTTTCAAAGTAAATATTCCTGATATTTTCATTTTTTTTAATTTTTTTTAACATCTCCTTATGTATTTCTTAATTTAAATCAGATTTTTTATCAGCCAATATTTGTATCTGACGCTCTTTCCTGCTTCTTTTCCGTCGTTACAAAAAACCTGCTCCATATAATAATCAAGTAATAAAAAAATTACATTGAAATTAAGTGATTGTTGAAAATATATTATCTGTATCTGACATTTTCTGATAATTTTACGCAGAAATGAACTAATGAATTCCTTTAGCTATAAGACAATTTTCACTAAAAGAAAAACTATAAGCATCATTTTAAGCCCCACGGGAAAGATTACAATCAGAGCACCATACGGAACACCCAAAAAGACTATTGAAGATCTTTTAAATAAAAAAGCTGGCTGGATACAAAAACACCTGGCAAAATATACTGATTACCAAAGACTTGCCCCGGACGGAGCATATAGTAACGGAGAGCCTCTGCTTTTCCTTGGCAAAGAGTACTTTCTGAAATTATCAGAATCAGATAACAATTATATTCATTTATCGGGGACGAACATTGAAGCAGGAATCAAACCTCCGATAGAAGATAACAAGGTCAGAGTGATATTGGATAAATGGTATCTTTTTCAAGCTGACAAGATTGTCAGGAGTAAAACTTTGGATATTATTGCCTTACATCAGGAATATGGTTTTACACCATCAGAGATAGTAACAAAAAAACTAAAGAGTCGCTGGGGAAGCTGTTCTTCAAGGGGCAGGATAACAATAAACTCTGAACTTGTAAAACTGGAAATGTGTTTTCTTGAATATATCATTATTCACGAGCTATGCCATTTAAAATATCATAATCACGGTAAGGATTTCTACCGTTTGCTTGAACAGCTTGTCCCCGATTATAAGCTTGTCCGCCAGAAACTTAAAAAATATATAATTTAATCGTCCTTCCCGTCCTCCGAAGGGAATGCGAAAGATTTGGTTTAATACTGTATATTAAGAAGAACTTTTAAAGAATATCGTATTCTTCTCCTTTTGCAGGAATAATAATATTTCTGTACCCCTCTTCCTTCAGTCTGGCCTCATAGTGTTTTTGTGTCTCATAATCTCCATGCACGATAAACGTCTTTTCCAGTGCACTTTTTTCCTGACAATTGAGAAAGTCTATCATCTCCCTGTAATCGGCATGACCGGAATATGAATCTATCTTTCTTATTTCCGCTTTTACCGGATAAATATTACCATGGATAGACACTTCTTTGCTACCGTTCAGAATACGGGCTCCCAGTGTAGAAGGAGCACAATATCCTACTGCAAGAATTGTGTTCTGGGCATTTGAGATATTATTAGCCAGATGATGTTTTACACGACCAGCTTCCATCATACCCGAGGCTGAAATAATAACACAGGGTTTCTTATAATCATTCAGTCTCTTGGAGTCTTCTGTTTTGGTTATATAATGAAGGTCACGAAATCCGAAAGGATCAGGATCTCTCTCAAGCAGATCTCTGAATTCCTGATTAAAAAACTCATTATGAGCTCTGAAAACAGTTGTCGCATTGACTGCAAGAGGGCTATCCACATAAATTTCTAATCTGGGCAGTTGTCCCTTATTGAAAAACCCATTAAGAGTATAAACAATCTCCTGCGTCCGTCCCACACTGAAAGCAGGAATAATAAGCTTACCTCCTTTCCTCACACAGGTCTCCTTGAGAATATCCAGCAATTCCGCGTCAGCTTCAATATCATCATTATGCAGCCTGTCACCATAAGTAGATTCTGTGATGAGTATATCAGCCTGTGGAAAAGGTTTGGGTGATGCCAGTAACCTGCTCCTGGGCCGGCCTATATCACCGGTATAGGCTATTCGTTTGATCTGGCCATTTTCAATAATCTGAATGTTGGCTACACCGCTCCCAAGCATGTGCCCGGTGCTTGTAAATCTGACTTTTATATTATCGTCTATTCTGAAATTCATATTGCGGGGCAACCCTATGAAAAGGTCCATACAAGCCACTGCATCTTTCTGTGTAGATATCGGGCTGACTGGCGGCAATCCTTTTCTGGAACTTTTCTTATTAAAATAATAAGTATCACGTTCCTGTATATATCCTGAATCGGACAACATTATTGCACAAAGATCACGTGTGGCACTCGTACAAATAACTGATCCACGGAATCCTCTTTTGTACATATACGGAATAAGACCTGAATGGTCTATATGAGCATGGGTCAGAATAATGTGATCAATTGTTTCAGGATCAAAACCCAGATCCCTGTTCATTGAATCAGTATCCAGTCCCTTACCCTGAAACATACCACAATCCAAGAGCAGTTGCTTGCCCGAATCAGTTTTCAACAGATGTTTACTGCCTGTTACCTCACGGGCAGCCCCATGGAATTTTATTTTCATAAATATTAAAGGTTTTGCGCAAAGATAATGATTTCAGGAAAGGAATAGACAGACCTTTCCGCTTTCATAACCTTATTCCCAGAATGGTTACATCATCTACCTGACCGGCAGCACCTTTCCATCTCTCAAACTCTTCAAGAAGGATTTTCCTTTGTTCATCCATCGGCCTGTAGTATATCTCTGACAGCAATTTACGAAGATTGCTTTTTTTATATTTTGTCCCCCCGGGTCCTCCGAACTGTGAAGCATAACCATCAGAAAAAATATAAAGAGTGTCCCCTCTGGAAACATTTATTAAATAATTGGTAAAAGAGATCTCTTCACCATAATATATACCTATGGGCATCCTGTCTGCCTTGTATTCTTTGAGTTCTCCTCCCTGGAAAATAATAAGCGGATTAAAAGCTCCTGAATATTGTAATATATTTTTCTTTTTATCCAGGGCACAAAAAGCTATATCCATACCATCAGCAGCCTCACCAATTTTTCCTGTCTGGTGAAGAGCAGTCATGGTTTTTGTTCTTAACAGGTTAAGTATCTTATTAGCCTGCAGGTTATGGTTATTGGAAATTATTTCATTCAGAGTTGAGATACCCATTGTACTCATGAAGGCTCCCGGGACACCATGGCCTGTGCAATCTGCCACTGTAAAAAAAACAGATTTACTATCCTCTCCTATCCAGTAAAAGTCACCACTCACTATGTCTCTTGGTTTAAAAATAACGAAGTAATCATCAAACAATTCTTTGATATGATCCTCCGTTGGAAGCATCGCCATCTGTATCCTGCTTGCATATTCAATACTTGATGTAATTTCCTGTTTCTGTGATTCAATTTTGAAGGTTCGTTCCTGCACTTTGTCTTCCAGAAACTTCGTTTTATTACGTAGCTGCCTTTCCCTGAAACGAATAACAAAAATTATAAGTAACAGCAGCAGTAAACCCGTTGCAACATAAAATCCCGCAGTCCTTGTAAATGGTGCTTTTACATTAAATCTCACTGATTGTATTTCACTTATATTACCCCACAGATCCCTTGCCCTTATCTGAAGTGTATAATTACCGGGGTTGGCTATAGTCCTTTCATAAACAGTCCGCTCCGACCAGGGCGACCAGTCTTCCATGTTACCTTCTATAAAATACTGATACTGTGTTGAATTTTGCTTAAGGTAACCGGGGGCAATAATTTCAAAATTGAGCACATTATCACCTCTTTCGAAATTGACGTTATCAGGAGTAAATTTTACGCCTTTTCCGTTTGATATACTTTTAATATAAACATTCACTTCGGGCTTAACATTGGAGGATCTGGCACGGTCAATACCAAAAAGCTGGTTGTTTTCGTCAATCAGCCAGATTTTGTCAGGTTCAAGTGTAAGAGCTACAATATCATCGAATATTTTCAGGAGTGATAATTCATTTTCCTTTGTTTTCGGCTTATCAAGAGATTTCCATTCTTTGCCCCGTTTGTAAAATCTGTGGTTTGATACCGGAACAATAATTCCCGGTTCTTCTGAAGCCCCTTCTTCATGAAAAAACTCAAACCTGTCTGAACCGGGATCATAATAATGTATTCCTGCTTCGGTGAATATATATATTGTATCGTTTATCATGTCAATCATATATCTTTCAGGAAAATCATTCGGAAGTACATAAGGTATATAATTGACCTTGTTATTATTTGCTTTCAGATTTGCCTTATAAGCTGCATTGTCAATCCCTAACCACAGAGTTCTGCTATCTTCCTGAAGGATTGAATGTACGGGGTTAGTAAAGCCCGGATCGGGAGTTTCCTGACGCCAATGGCCGTTCAGAAAACTGACTGCAAAATAACCACCGCTGGCGCCCACCCAGTATCGGCTTCCAACAGGTGTCCATGCAATATAATTAATATAGCGGTTTTTCATTATAAGTTCCGCTTTATGATCCTTAATGGCATATAACCCCTGATTTGTTGCAGCAAGTATTCCGTAGGGAGTGCTGACAAGCTGACGGCATTTTTCATTCATACCCTCAACTTTCCTGTATATATTGTCAATTGATTTCAGTTTGCTTACAGTCTTCCAGGTATATTGTTCAACAGGTTTATCCTGTATAACAACATGTATTTCCTCTCTGTCGTCCGAATCGATATCATCAATATGATTGGCTGTTCTGCCAAGTATACGTGCAAAAATACCTTTTCTTCCCTTTTCTGCCTTCTGCTCAGGCATTTCTGCTTCATTAACAACACTTACCGTCTTAATAGGCTCTTCCTTCTTTATAAGTACTTCGACTTCAGTATAATTCTTTACCTCAGCAAGATAATAGACACCTTCACTGGTTGCTACATACAATTCATCGTTGAAAGTAAGAGCTGAAGAAAGATTCCCGTGCAGTCCGGGCAGAATAGTGTAGTTTTCAACGGGCAAACTGAGGTCAGCCCTGGTCAGGCCATATTGGTGAGACAGCCACAGGCCACCGGTATTGTCCGATCCAATGGCAAAGATCTCATCGTCAGGCAAAGAGTTCTGATTATTTAGGGTAAATCTTACATCCCGGCTGTATTTATCAACAATTAAAGCACCACCTTCCAGTGTGGAAAAAGCAAAGGTGGAATCTCCCAGCATAATACCTTCAGATAAAATATTCTCCTGTAAATAATTCTCGTCTTTTATTGTGTAGTCATAATATTTAATACCGTCAAAAAGAGCCAGCCTTCCACTGCCGAAGCCTACAAGCACTCTATACTCATCATAAGGCAACGAAAAAAGGATGATCTCCTTTTCAGTCAGATATCCTGTTACAATGGGAAATAATGTATCACTGTCGATCCTGTACAAACCTTTATCTGTTACATTCACAAAAGTATTTTGGGATGTTATTATCAGTCCTGTGTAAGGCAAATCCGGCCTGGAATTCAGATTCATTTCAAAAACATTCTCCCTGAGATTATATCTGATCAAAGATCTGTCACCATAGAAATACACCAGAGAATCCCTGAAGGCTATTTTTGTTATTACCCCAACACCTACAATATTTCCTGACAGGGAGACGTAGCTGTAAGATCCCTCTGCATCTTTTTCAAGGAATCCGAAGTTATTGTACCCTCCAATATAAATCTTACCGTTGTAAGGATTTTTCTGCATTGAATACGGAACAGCGGGTATTCTCAACAAGGACCATTCGGCTCCGTCAAAAACAAGAATTCCCTTTCGGTTTGCAAATAGCATTACATTATTCTCATCCTGACAGATAGCCCAGTTCTGATTCTCAATATCGCGGCTTTCAGTATAATGTGTCAGAAGAGGTGAACCATGCTGGGCCATTAATAAACATGGCAATAATAGTATAAAAAGCACCAGCAAAAAAATTCTTCTCATGATAATCAACAGAATTGACTTTCTTTTTTCAGGGGGCAAAATTAAAAGTTTTTTTTAACAGGCAAGTTTGCCTGGCAGTGCCCTCTTATATGTCCTTCAGCTTATAATAACTACTATCATATCCATAACATTGGTCATAGTTGGCCCTGTATGAATATGGCCTCCGGTCAACTTAAAAAAGTTATACGAATCAAAATCAAAAAAGTAACTTTCCGGATTAATATTTATTGCGAGTGCATTTTTTACAGTGTCTGAATCTATTACTGCTCCGGCCATATCAGTGGGACCATCATTCCCGTCGGTACCTGCAGCCAGCATCGTAACGCCAGGGATATCCTTAAGTTTCATTGCAGCACTAAGAGCCAGATGCTGATTCCTTCCCCCTGACCCTTTACCTGTAACCTTTACAGTAGTTTCTCCTCCGAAGAGAAGACACAAAGGCTTTTTGATATTGTCATTCTTAAGGTACTCCTGTATTGTATCCATTATAGAAGAACAGGCATCTGATACCTCTCCACATAATTCAGATGTAATTATAAATGTTGTCAAGCCTTTTTCTTCCGCTTCACTGCGTGCAGCCTGCAGAGCTGTCCTGTTCGAACCTGCAAGCAGAACAGCAGAATTATTAAAAACAGGATTACCTGTTTCGGGTGTCTCCGGCCATTTACCTTCCTTTCCTTCAACTATATAATTTACAAGCCGTTCCGGAGCTTCACTGATAAGATTATAGTCCTCCAGAACTCTCAAGGCATCAGCAAAAGTAGTATCATCAGGTACAGCAGGCCCTGATGCAATTATATCAGGATGGTCACCTATCACATCAGACAGGAGAATACTGACAAACGGTGCCGGACAGATATGTTTTGCCAGAAAACCACCTTTAACACCAGACAGGTGCTTTCTGACAGTATTCATCTCCCTGATATCCGCACCACTTTTCACGAGTAATTTATACATACAAATAACATCTTCAGGCGAAGATACAACAGGATAATCAGCCAGAAGAGACGATCCTCCGCCGGACCAAAGACAGATAACCAGATCGTTTTCGTCAGCCATATCTGCGATGTGCAGGATCTCATCAGAAGCCCTGAAGCTGTTTACATCAGGTTCAGGATGTCCCGCTTCCACAACTCTGATATATCTGAGTTTGCAATAAAATCCATATTTCGTGACAATAAATCCGTCTTTTATCCTGTCATCCAGAATATATTCAACATAATGTGCCATTGCAGCACTTGCCTTTCCTGCTCCCAGAATATAGACATTTTTTATACTGGCAAGATCATAGCTGAGATGTCCTATCCTTAAAACAGATCCTTTAAGAGAAAAAATATTCTCTATCAGCCTGCCGGGTAAAACTGATCTGATTCCGGCTAAAAAAATTTTCTCTGCAAGTTCATTGTTATTCATAATTACTCAACTGAATAGTATTCACAGTAGAATACTGGTAAAAATATCATCTGGTAATCACTATACCTTTCATTGAAACAGACATTATTCCATTACTCTACTTACTTTTCCATGTTTCAGTTATTCAATCCGGAGCCCATTTATCTAGCCAAAGAACAGATATCCTGTCAATATAGCTGTAAGCAGACCCGCAAAATCGGCAAGAAGTCCGCAACCTACAGAATATCGTGTGTTTTTTATTCCCACTGAACCGAAGTACACAGCTATTATATAAAAAGTTGTATCAGTAGCTCCCTGCATGGTACAGGCCAGTCGCCCAATAAACGAATCTGCACCGTGTGTTGCCATGGCATCGACCATCAGGCCTCTTGCCCCGCTGCCACTCAGTGGTTTCATAAGGGCCACAGGCAATGCTCCTGTAAAACGTGTATCCAGTCCCATCCATTGAAAAAGGGATGCTACAGAAGCAATAAGAAAATCCATAGCGCCTGAAGCCCGGAATACCCCTATAGCTACCAGAATAGCTACCAGAAAAGGAATAATCTTAACAGCAATGTTGAATCCTTCTTTGGCACCTTCAACAAAGGCATCATATACATTAACCTTTTTGATCGTTGCAAGAACAATAAAGGATATTATTACGACAATAAGGATGAAATTAGCTGCAAAAGTTGAGATTGCAGAAATCTCTTCTTTGGGCAGGCGGCTGAAATAGAAGACCATACCGGCAATAATTGCAGTAAGACCTCCGATATAGGCAAGTATCACCCTGTCAAAAAGGTTTATTTTCTGGATAATCGCAACACTTATCATACCTGTTACAAGAGCGGCAAAAGTAGAGATTAGTATAGGTATAAAAATGTCTGCAGGATTGGCTGCCCCCAACTGCATCCTGTATACAATAATACTTACAGGAATGATTGTGAAGCCCGCAGTATTCATTACAAGGAACATTATTTGAGCATTGGATGCGGTATCCTTTTCAGGATTATCTTCCTGCATCTCCTTCATAGCTTTCAGACCGATGGGAGTTGCAGCATTATCCAGTCCCAGCATAGTTGAAGAAAGATTCAGTACAATGGAACCATAGGCAGGATGCCCCTTGGGAAGATCAGGGAAAAGTCTTTGGAAAAGGGGCCCTATAGCTCTCCCAAGAATAGCTACCACTCCTCCTTTCTCTCCTATCCTGAGTAAACCCATCCAGAGTGTGAGAGCCCCGGTGAGACCGAGAGAGATCTCAAAACCTGTCTTCGCATTCGTAAAAACAGCATTTACAAGATCATTGAATATACCTGTGTCACCTGTGAAAATCAGTTTTCCGGCTGCGACAAGAAAACCTGTCAGGAAAAATGCTATCCAGATATAGTTTAAAGCCATGGTTGAAATTTATCCGACGAAGATAAGGATTTTGACTTATTATGTATAATAGCTGTGTACGATGTGTCACTTGTCATAAATTGCAAAATTATTTAGGGAAAAACCAGATTAGACAGATGATTGCAGTATAAATAAATGGTTTGGGTAAACCACAAATTTGAATACATTTGTATTATAAACAAAAAGTATCTTCAATGGCCAGATATTCCCGTATTGAGGTAGCAGTAAGGATGAGGGAAACAGGTATTATTCCTGTTTTTTACAACAAGGATTCAGGAATATGCAGGAATGTTATCAAAGCCTGTTACGAAGGAGGAATAAGAGTATTCGAATTTACCAACAGAGGTGATTATGCTCATGAGTTATTCAGTGAACTCAATAAATGGGCAGAGAAAAACTATCCTGATCTTATTATGGGAGTTGGTTCTGTAACAGATTCAGGGACCAGCTCATTGTATATACAGCTTGGAGCTAATTTCATTGTTTCCCCTATTCTCAACCCCGACATGGCGAAGGTATGCAACCGCCGTAAAATACTATGGTGTCCCGGGTGCGCATCACTCTCAGAAATAAGCTATGCAGAAGAGCTTGGTGCAGAGATCGTTAAGATATTTCCCGGGTCATCAGTAGGTGGTCCCGCTTTTGTTAAAGCAGTCAAGGGACCATGTCCATGGACAAGTATAATGCCTACCGGCGGGGTAGAGCCAACAATGGATAATCTCAAGGAATGGTTTTCTTCGGGTGTTACATGTGTGGGAATAGGCTCAAAACTGATTAGCGGAGAAATGATACAGAAAGAAGAATGGGGGCTCCTGACAACAAAAGTTGGCGAAGCTGTAAATATTGTCCGTTCATTAAGAAATAAGTAAATTTGTTTTACAAAATATCTGACCAGGAACTTAACCAAAACTCACAAAGATGAAAAAGATTAGCTTATTGTTTCTTATTTTATTCTTTAGTTTTTCTTCACTTATTACCATGGCCCAGGATATCAGGCTTCCTGCACCCGACAAGAAAGGAGGCAAACCTCTAATGCAGGCACTCAGCGAGAGAAAATCGGTGCGTAGTTTCTCCAAAAGCAACCTCTCCCAACAACAACTATCCGATATGTTGTGGGCTGCCTGGGGCTACAATCGTCCGGAGCAGAAAATGAGAACTGCTCCTTCCGCAAGGAATACACAGGAAATAGATATATATGTTGCATTGCCTTCAGGAGTATATCTTTATGAACCATCCGGACATATTCTTAAAGAAATCAGTAAAAGGGATGTAAGAACACTAACCGGTTCACAGGATTTTGTTGGAGGAGCTGCGGTCAACCTTGTTTATGTAGCTGACATGACCAGAGCAGGAAAAAAAGTGGGAGAAAAGATAACAGATGCTGATCTCCTCTGGCCTAATGCCAATACCGGATTCATTGCACAAAACGTTTACCTGTATTGTGCCTCAGCGAACCTGGGAACAGTTGTCAGAGGGATGATACCCAAAGACAAACTTGCCCCTGCTTTGGGACTAAAAGCCCATCAGATAATTATCCTGGCTCAGACAGTAGGCATCCCTGATAATTAGATAATTCAGGTTTTGACAGGAAAACGAGTTTCAATTATTACACTGAAAAGGTAGCCGGGACCCGTCTCTTATTATAATTATCCTGAGTATTTATTTAACATATTTTTTAACTATTATTTTCGTTTAATACGGGATTATCCATGGCAAAAGTTACTAAGGAAGATGCACTTCTCTATCATAGCAGAGGACGTCACGGGAAAATTGAAGTGATACCCACCAAACCATATTGCACACAACACGATCTGAGTCTTGCCTATACCCCGGGAGTGGCCTTCCCCTGTCTTGAAATTGTAAAACAACCTGAAGATGTTTTTACTTATACTGCAAAAGGGAATCTTGTAGCTGTTATTTCCAACGGCACTGCTGTACTTGGTCTGGGGAATATTGGAGCTTTGGCAGGAAAGCCGGTAATGGAAGGTAAGGGATTATTATTCAAGGTTTTTGCCGACATTGATGTTTTCGATATTGAAATTGATGAAAAAGACCCCGATAAACTGGTTGAAATATGTTCAAAGATAGCGCCTACTTTCGGAGGGATAAATCTGGAAGATATTAAGGCACCTGAATGTTTTGAGATAGAATCCAAACTAAAAAACATCCTCGACATCCCCGTCTTTCATGATGATCAGCACGGGACAGCAATCATATCCAGTGCCGGACTGTTGAATGCCATTGAAATAACCGGAAAAGAAATTGACAAGCTCAGGATTGTTGTATGCGGTGCAGGTGCAGCAGCTATATCATGCTCCAGGCTTTATCTTGCACTGGGTGCAAAAAGAGAAAACATAGTAATGGTTGATTCAAAAGGAGTGATCAATAGTAAAAGAAGTGATCTTAACAAATACAAACAGGAATTTATTACCAAACGAGACCTTGATACTCTTGAACAGGCAGTCAGCGGTGCCGATCTCTTTCTGGGACTGTCAACAGCCAATATCCTCACCAGGCAGATGCTGGCGTCAATGGCAGTGAACCCTGTTGTTTTTGCTATGGCTAACCCTGATCCAGAGATATCCTACGAAGATGCAATGGCAACAAGAGATGATCTAATATTTGCAACGGGCAGATCGGATTATCCCAACCAGATAAACAATGTACTCGGCTTCCCTTTTATCTTCAGAGGGGCCCTGGATGTAAGAGCATCTGCAATAAACGAGGAAATGAAACTGGCAGCATCAAAAGCCCTGGCATCTCTTGCAAAAAAAACCGTACCACCATCAGTGCTGAAAGCTTATAACCTGGATACACTCACATTCGGAAGAGAATATATCATACCTAAACCCCTGGATCCCCGTCTTATATCACATATAGCCCCAGCTGTAGCAAAAGCTGCCATCGACAGTGGTGTTGCAAAATACCCTGTAAACGACTGGGATGCATACAGAATCAGTCTAGATAAAAGACTGAATGAACATATCCGGAAAATAGACAAGATAAGTGGAATATAAAAAACTGTGATATCAAAATATATAAGCTGTTTTCCTACGCTCTGAAACACGTTTTCCCACCCTCGTATCATACATCGATACAATAAATCCTGCTATTTCTTCAATACTGAAAGAATGACGGTTGATACATGCATCGAACAGATAATCAATATTGATTGATTTTTTCTCAAGAAATGTGGTGATCAGATTGAACCTTCTTTCATCAATATCAACAACATATTCCTCTGCAGCTTCTATAGTCATATCTTTCTTCTTCATTACATTGCATACCCTCCAGTAAAAAGGAGCCAGCAACCTTATGTGGAGAGAATCAACTATATTACGGGTAATAGCAACTCCTCCCCGTCCAACCAAAACAATGTAACCCTCTTTACATATTGATAATACTACATCCCTGATTGCTTTCTTTACTCTCATATCACTTACAAAACCACCAGAGAATGCCATTATCATCTCCGACATATTAGAAAGAGACAGCCCTTCATAAAAATTTTCTACCCTTTGTGTGTCGGTGTTCAATTCTTTTGCTATAGCGTATATGATATCCTTATCAACCCAACGCCATCTGTTTTTCCCTGCTCTCTGATTAAGCTTATAAACAACACTTTCAGCAACCTGACGGGCATCACATCCTGTCTGCCTTGAAATGGTTATGACCGGACCATCATCAGAAGATGGCCTGCTCAGGATAGCTTCCCTGCGTCTGCTGTCAAAATAATTCAGGAATTTGTCCATACCGCCCTCCTGTTCTTACATGTGAATTAAACTTCTCATATTAGTATCACCCTGATACTTTAATACTTACCCCTTACGGGCAAGGAATAAGATTTATAAAATCCGGAACATCGCTGAGCACTAATAAATCTCTTTTAATATACGAATAATATTACAATGATAAAAATTTTTTTGCGCTTTAATGAGTAAATTCTTTTATCATTATCTTTCATTAATGTAAATCTTTTTGTTGTATCTTTATTTTAATAAATTTTCTTCTCCATCTCTAATAAACTCAACACAAAATGATAGAAAACATCTTCTCCAGACCTGAACTTTTCTGGTTCATTCTTGGTCTGGTATTCTTTCTGGCGGAACTGATAATACCCGGATTCTTTATATTTTTCTTCGGGCTTGGTGCCTGGATGGCTGCTGTGGCATGTCTTATCTGGGATCCCGGGATCAATCTACAAATATTAATATTCCTAATTGTTTCCATCCTTTCTCTTATATGTTTAAGGAAAATACTACGTAAGAAATTATTCTTTGAAAAAGAAGACCATTCCATGGCCATAGAAGATGAATTTACCGGCCGTGAGGGCATTGCCACAGATAATTTCGGAAAAGGTAAAAAAGGAAGAGTTGAATTCAAGGGAACATCATGGACTGCAGAATCAGAACATGAAATACAGGCAGGGCAGACTGTAGTTATATTAAGTAAAGAGAATGTTAAATTAATAGTTGAACCAAAAAAATAAACAAAATGGAAGGATCATCAAGTACGACTTTTATTCTTGTGGGTGTAATATTTCTGGCTTTCATTCTTATTGCATCGATGATAAAGATTGTCCCCCAAAGGACAGCGATCATTGTTGAACGTCTGGGGAAATTCAAGGCAGTATATAATGCAGGATTCCAAGTACTTATTCCTTTTATTGACAAGGTCAGATACAGACACACACTGAAAGAGCAGGCAATAGATGTTGCTCCTCAGGTCTGTATTACCCGTGACAATATTGCGGTTGAGGTTGATGGCATACTGTACCTTCAGGTACTCGACCCCCAAAGGGCCTCATACGGAATTGATAATTACCGTTTTGCATCTATCCAGATAGCTCAGACCACTATGAGAAGCGTGATAGGGAAACTTGAGCTGGACAAGACCTTTGAGGAAAGAGAATCCATAAATGCCACTATCGTTGAAGCTGTTGACAAAGCCAGTGATCCCTGGGGAATAAAGGTAACACGTTATGAAGTAAAGAACATTTCACCTCCACAAAGCATTAAAGATGCAATGGAGAAACAGATGAGGGCAGAGAGGGAAAAAAGAGCAACTATAGCAGAATCTGAAGGTCAGAAACAGGCTAAGATAAATGTTGCTGAAGGCGAAAGACAGGAATATATTCTCAGATCGGAAGGAGAGAAACAAAGACGCATCAATGAAGCAGCGGGACGGGCCTCTGAAATTGAACAGGTAGCTACCGCTACTGCCAATGGTCTTAAAGCCATATCAAAAGCTATTTCTGAAGAAAACGGACTTAATGCTGTTAATCTCCGGATAGCAGAACAATACCTGAATGCATTCTCCGGTCTTGCAAAAACAAACAATACTATGATCCTCCCTTCTGACTTATCAGATATAGCCGGGATTGTTGCTACAGCAACTTCGGTGTTCAATGAGACAAGAGATAAAAAGAAATAAGCCCTTATCCGATAAAACGGTGCCTGAATATCAGATTTTTATATTCTGATATTTATTCCCATACCGCATCATTTCAAAGGATTAACATTCTTTAACATGTTTTGATGCAACATATTTATATTTTTGCCGTCTATATAAGTGATTAATTAAGTCTCTACTTAGGCCATTCGGCCATTCTACGATCAGGTTTATAGTTAATCATTGAAAGACATCGAAAGATGTCTTTCTCTTTTTATAATAATACGATTTAAATGTTTTATTATAGAACTATAAAATCAATTTTGTATTTTAGACATCACAAAATCATAAACCTGACACGTGGACATGAAAAGAATCAGTTTATTACTACTGGGTACAGCAATTTTATTTACAGGCTGCATGAAAGAAACCAAGAGTGACAATCCGTTTTTCAACGAATGGGATACCCCTTATGAGGTCCCCCCTTTTGATAAGATTAGGGCTGCTCATTATATGCCTGCCTACTTAAACGGTTTCGCGGAACATAAGGAAGAGATAAAAGAAATTATCAATAATCCTGAAGAGCCCACCTTTGATAATACTATAAAACCATTCATTTACAGCGGGCAGCTTCTTACAAGAGTGAGTCGAGTTTTCGGAGGCCTCAATTCAGCTCATACTAATGACACTCTTCAGTCAATTCAGAAAGAGATAGCTCCTCTTCTGTCTAAGCATAATGACGATATCAGTCTAAACGACAGTCTTTTCGACAGAATCAGGATAGTGTATGAGAATAAAGAAAAATTCAATCTGACTTCCGAAGAAAGTAAAGTCCTCGAAGAGACTTACAGTGATTTTGTAAGAGGGGGTGCTGCCCTGCCACCTGAAGATAAGGAAGTGTTACGCAAGATAAATGAAGAACTGTCTCTTCTTTCAGTACAGTTTAGCCAGAATCTGCTTGCTGAGACAAACGGCTTCAAACTGATAATTGACAAGGAAGAAGATCTGACAGGACTTCCCGAAGGAGTAAAAGCACAGGCTGCCTCGCTGGCTAAGACAATGGGGCTTGACAACAAATGGGTCTTCACACTGCAGGTACCAAGTATGACTCCTTTTCTACAGTATTCTGACAGGCGTGACCTCAGGGAAAAATTATTTACCGCCTATTTTATGAAAGGTGATAATGACAATGAAAACGACAATAAAGAAATAATTGCAGACATTGCCAGGCTAAGGCTTGAAAAGGCTATACTTCTCGGCTATAACAACTATGCCTCATATATCCTTGAAAAAAACATGGCAAAGAGCCCCGACAGAGTAATTGATTTCCTTACTCAGGTATGGAATGCGGCCATACCTGTTACAAAAGCAGAAGCAACAGCCCAACAGCAAATGATAAACAGAGAAAATGGAAAATTCAGACTGGAACCATGGGACTGGTGGTATTATACTGAGAAAATAAGAAAGGAAAAGTACGACCTGGATGACGAATTAACACGTCCTTACTTTAAAATAGACAATGTCATATCAGGAATGTTCTATGTAGCTAACAGACTTTATAATCTCGACTTTTCAGAAAGGACGGATATACCTGAATATCATCCGGACGTGGTTACTTTCGAGGTTAGCAGGGACGGAGAACATGTTGGTGTCCTTATGATAGATAATTATCCGAGAGAGTCAAAACGTGGCGGTGCATGGTGCGGTGTTTACAGAAGCCAGATACGAGATACTGAAGGCAGGATGATAACACCCGTAGTAACGATGGTAACAAATTCAACTCCTCCCACCGGTGATAAACCGGCTCTGCTCACGCCAACAGAAGCAGAAACACTGTTCCATGAATTTGGCCATGCTCTTCACCAACTCCTGTCAAACTCCACCTTCCCTGGTTTCACAGGAACAGCTGTCCCCCGTGATTTTGTTGAACTGCCATCCCAGATAATGGAACACTGGGTCTTTGAACCGGAAGTTCTGAAGGTTTACGCAAAACATTACGAGACAGAAGAAATTATACCTTCTGAAATCGTCGATAAACTCGTTAAATCTGGCCAATTCAATACAGGTTTTGCTACTACAGAGTTTCTGGCTGCAGCTCTGCTTGATATGGAATACCACATGCTTACTGAACCTGTCAATCTGAACATCAGGGAATTTGAAAAGAAAACACTTGATAAGTACGGTCTGATACCGGAAATCAAACCCCGGTACAGGTCAACATATTTCAACCATATCTGGGCAAGTGGATACGCTTCAGGATATTACAGTTACTACTGGAGTGAGATGCTCGACGCCGACGCTTTCCAGGCCTTTAAGGAAACAGGCGATATTTTTAACAGGGAAATAGCTTCAAAATTTGAAAAGGAAATACTTTCAAGAGGAGGGACAGGAGACCCCCTTGAAATGTATATCGCCTTCAGAGGAAAAGAACCGGGTGTGGATGCCCTCCTTATTAACAGAGGACTTAAATGAAACACCTGCTCCCACTTTTATTACTTATTATAGCAACTTCATTATCTAATGAGATAAAAGGAGTATCTCCCAGAGCAGATAAAGGGATCTTTGATCTCAGAGAAATGACAGATGAGGAGTTTCTTCTTAAGCTTAACGGAGAATGGGAGTTTTACTGGAAAAAATTATTACGTCCTCATAATTTCCAGACAGAAAATCTGAAACCTGATCTTTATGGAAAAATCCCCTCTTACTGGACAGATTATTCTGATAATTCAATTAATACACAGGGGAAAGGCTATGCCACTTACAAACTGACAGTCCTTCTTCCCAAGGGCTTCCGTAAACCACTTGGCTTCGACATGCCTGTATTTGATTCATCCTATGATCTGTATATCAACGGAGAATATCACGGAGGGAATGGAATACCCGGCAAATCAGCCGAAGAAACAAAACCCGGATATTCAAGAAATCTTATCAGATTTGAACCTGATTCTGATACATTGTCAATTATTATTAATGTGGCTAATTATTCTCATCGCCGGGGAGGTTTCTGGTTACCTGTAAATATCGGAACATACGATAAACTTAAAAAAAGAGTTGCAAATAACTGGGCCTTTGACTGGTGTATATTCAGCCTTTTACTGGGTTTCTCACTATTCTTTCTTTTTTTCTTTCTTACATATCCCAAAGAAAAAGCCATGCTATATTTTTCCCTGGCTACTATCGGGCTGGCTCTCAGGCCATTGCTTACATCACACTTCCTTATAAACAATATCATCACTATTGACTGGGACTGGATAGTGAGAAGTGAATATTTGGGTTTATATCTGATAATTACAGGATTTATATGGTTTACTGCAACGGTATATCCTTCAAAGTTTTTCAGATTATTTGCAAAAATTACCGCTATATATTTTTCAATTTCATTCATCCTGACTTTTTTTCTCCCTGTAAGGATATTCAGTTATAATACCATGGCAATATACCCTGCCATCATAATACTGATGTCATACGCAGTCTATAAAAGCTTTAGAGGCATTCTGAATAAAAACAGTCTCGACATCATTTATTTCCTCACTTTTATCCTGCTCATTGCAGGGGGAATGCACGATATAAGAGTTTCTTTGGGAAAATCATCAACCAGTTACGGATATATACTATCATATCATATTGTTTTATTTATTATCGTACAGGCTGCTCTTCTACTCTATAAATGGGTAAAATCATATTCTGAAAAAGACAAACTGCAAAATGAACTGGAATTTCTGAACCGCAACCTTGAATCACTTGTAAATGAAAGAACCGAAGAATTAAAGACACAAAAAGAAGAGATAGAAAAACAAAATAGCAGGATTGCACAGCAAAACAAACAATTAACAGAAACTATTCACTTAAAGAATAAAATATTTTCTGTGGTGGCACACGACTTGAGGAGCCCGGTGGTAAACATCCTGTATATGCTCAATCTTCTTAAAGAAAAAGAAAATAGGGATAATCTTGATCAGTTCACTAATTCAAGTATTGAATATGCACAAATGGTCATATCCCTTCTGGAAAACATGCTTGTATGGGGCAGAGGACAGGAGGATAAGATTAAATACACTCCTGACCGGCATAATCTGGCTGATATTATTCTTACCAACCTGAGCATCTTCAAGGAGACAGCAGATGAAAAAGAAATATCCATGAATTTCACCCAGATCGGTAGTTCGATGGCTTTCATCGACAAAGATCTTCTTGATATAGTGATACGTAATCTTCTCTCAAATGCAATTAAATATACTGCCAGGGGAGGCAGAATAAGTATACTTTTAAAAGACAAAACTGACCACGACAATAATTTAATGGTTAAAATATGTGATAACGGAATCGGCATATCTGAAGGAAAAAAGAAATACCTTTTTACCTCCAAAGAAATAATAAGTACTCCCGGTACGGAAAATGAAAAAGGAACCGGACTGGGATTAAAACTGTGTTATGAGCTTATTCTTATTAATAAAGGCTCAATAAATGTTGAAAGCACCGAAGGCGCAGGAACATGTTTCTCCATTTTTCTGCCTTTAAAGTAATAACCGTTAATATAAAAATCATTCACCTGTAAGTTCTGACAACCTGTCTCTGTCTGTTATTTTTATCCGTTTCCTGTTGAAATCGATTATTTTTTCCTTTCGCATCTCACACAAAGCCCTTGAAAGAGATGGCCGGGTCACTCCAAAATAAACAGCCAGTTCATTTTGAGTAACATCAAGATGAAATTCATGATTGCCATTACCGGCCTTCTCCAGAAAATATCCGGCAAGCTTCCCTTTTATCGTTTTGAAATTAAAAAATCTCAGTCTTTCCGACAGAAAATGAGCCCTGTTGGAAATAACTTCCATGAAATTAATAAGAAACTTTTCATTGATTAACATTAGTTTTAATAATTCGCACCTGTCAATAACAAGTAATTCAACATCAGTAACAGCTGTCAGATTAACCGGCATATTGCTTTGCCGTGCAAAAATAAAAGCAGCAGCAAGTGTCCCTGGCGAAAAAACCTCTTCGATCATGGTTATCCTCCCGTTAAAACCGGCTATCTCGCCCCTGGCTGTGCCGCTTAATAAGAGCATTAGGGCATCGACAGGTTCACCAGCCACAGCTATTATGGAGCCTCTTTTATATTTCCGTATACGATAGCGTATCCCAGAGAGAAGAGATTCCGTTTCATTCTCAGAAAAACGTGAAAAGAGAGGCGACTTAACAAGAACTGAATAATCCATAATCTGTCAGGCAAAGATAAAGAATCGTAAAAAAAGATCTGATCAGAAGTCAGATATACTTTAAAGATGACACAGGAAGAATAAAGTACAGATTATTATTTTACACTGAAGCCCATTTCTTTCAGAACTCCGGCAACATCAGAAGAATATGGCAATAGTTCTGTTGTATAAGCTGAAAACTCACGCCGTAAACCATAGTCACCCCTCAGCTTTTCAAATAAAGCCGGGTCAGACCTTAAATCACTATCATCCTTACCAACATTATAAGTGTGCATGACAGCTTCTCTTATTATTTCTTCATCCTTTTTCCCTGTGGTGTCTATGCGGATCAGAGGTTCAGGTGGAGAAGGAACAGAGGGATACCATTTCCTCAATGGCAAACTGAAATAGTCGCAAAGGGCATTCACTATTATTGAAGTTCCGTTTGCCTTTCCATCAGCTGAATAACCTGCAATATGAGGAGTTGCCAAAAAAACCTCCGCCATAAGAGATGTATCAATACAGGGTTCGTTTTCCCACACATCAAGAACCACTCCACCGGCCAGTCCGCTTCGTATAATATTTTTCAAAGTATCAGTATCAGTGACCTCTCCGCGTGAAGTGTTAAAAACCCATACCCCCTTTTTCATAACACCCGATACTCCCATATTAAAAAGATGCCACGTTTTATCTGAACCCGACATATTGAGAGGCACATGAAAAGTTATCATATCGGCTTCTCTCAGCACAACCGGCAGATCCACAAAATTATTTCCACCTTCCCTCCGGGCTCTCGGAGGATCATTAACCAAAACCTTCATCCCTGTCAGCCTGGCGAATTTTTCAACTTTTGAACCTACATTCCCTGCTCCTACAATACCAATGGTCTTGCCACGCAAAGCAAAATGACTTTTTTCTGCTGCTTTGAGTATGGCAGAAATCATATACTGTTGAACAGAAGAAGAATTACAACCCGGAGCATTTGTCCAGAAAATATTATTCTTCTGACAATAATCCGTATCAATATGATCAAAACCAATGGTAGCTGTACCGATAAATTTCAATTTTGTTCCCTTGAGAAATGAAGATGTACACTTCGTCCTTGTTCTTGTCAGCAAAGCATCGGCATCCAAAACTATTTCTCTGTTTATTTCACTACCCGGAAGATAGACCACTTCCGCAAAAGGTTCCAGTACACCTTTCAGAAAAGGGATCTTGTCATCTGCAATTATTTTCATAAATGATAAAAAAGCACATTGAACAATAAGACATTGTTATCGCATTGTTAATATGTTCAGAAAAGATAACAAAAATTACAGAAGCTTCACGTCCTTCCCTTCATATTTCTTCATTACTTCTGTTGGCCAGACACTGGATTGGACTTCTCCTATATGTAGTTTCTTAAGAAGAAACATACATAATCTGGATTGGCCTATTCCCCCGCCTATACTGAGAGGCAGCTGACCATCAAGCAGAAGCTTGTGAAATAACAGGTTTTTTCTGTCCTGACAACCGGAGATCTCCAGTTGCCTTTCCATGGATCTGGGATCCACACGTATACCCATCGATGATATTTCAAAAGCAGAATTTAAAACCGGATTCCAGAAAAGAATATCTCCGTTCAAACCATAAAAACCCTCCTCATTTAGCGTACTCCAGTCATCATAATCAGGAGCTCTCTGATCATGAGGTTTTCCATCAGTCAGTTCATTACCGATACCCATAATGAAGATTGCTTTAAACTTTTTCGTTGCCTCATGTTCCCTCTGCTTTGGTGTAAGTTCAGGATACATTCTGCATAGTTCTTCCGCATGAATGAAGGTTATAAAAGGAGGTAGCTGAGGAGTGATCCAGGAATATCTTTCAAATAACTCATCCTCAAGAAGACGAATGGATTTATAGATAATTTCAACAGTCGATTTGAGAAGCTTAAGGTTTCGCTGCTCCGGAAAGATACTTTTTTCCCAATCCCACTGATCAACATAAACCGAATGAATAGGGCTAAGCTTCTCTCCAGGCCTTAAAGCCCTCATATCTGTCAGAATACCTTTTCCCGGAGGTATATGATAATAACGCAAGCGCATCCGCTTCCATTTGGCCAGTGACTGAATTATCGAAGCCTTCTGCCCGTTAAGCGAGGCAATAGGAAACCTTATTGGTTCTTCTGTTCCGTTTAGATCATCATTTATCCCTGTACCATCAGGAACAACAACAGGTGCTGATACTTTTACTATGTCGAGAAGACCGGCCAGTGTCTTTTCATAACGGGTCTTTATAAAATCTATCATTTCCTCTGTCTTGAGCATATCATTAGCACAGGAAATGTGTATTGTCTCTGCCTGAAAAGTCATAAATATCTGTTTACTTACTAATTATCCAAGGATACTACCCTGATTTACAAATTAAAGCAATATAGTCAAATAAATTACAAAATTAATATTATTATTATAATATCATATACATTTTTATATATATCTGCTATATTGATTTAAATATCTGTTGAATGTCATTCACTATTTGTCCTTCATTAATTTCCTGCCTCATTATCAGCTTTCCTGAATTTCAAATGTGTGATATCAGCTATTGAAAAATATAATAATATTTTATATATTTATACTAATATGTTAATACGTATTCAAAGACTAAAAAAATGAAACTTACATGAGCAGAAACTAACAAAAGTAGATGCTTGCTAAAATCATGTAAGTTCCATTCGGCCATTGAAATAATAATTTAAAAAGGTATGAAAACAATTAGTATCACGATTATTTTTGCTCTTTTAGGTTCTGCTGTCATGAATGCACAGGATGCACTGCCTTTGATCGTCACGGAAGACAGCCTTACTATGGCAAACACTATTGTTCCCGGTATTTCAGTAGTTATCCCGGAGGTAGAAGCTGACAACACAATAAAAAACTGGATAAAGGTGCTGGAATCAGGAACCAGATCAAAAGTCATCTCTGAAGATGGTGAAATGTCTGTCTTTGGTGCCAACATCAAAGATATCAGCGAGAATCCGGTAAACATCTACAGTACACTTTCCGAAACCGAAAACGGTGTTTACCTCAACGCTGCTTTTGAACTGAAGAAAGATGTGTTCATTGAAAGTGTTACAGGTGCTTCAGAGCTTTCAAAAGCAAAAAGTTTTATGCTTGAATTCGGGAAGGAACAATACATAGAACTGACTGAGGAGCAATTGAAAGCAGAAGAAAACAAGCTAAGAGATCTGGAGAAAGAAGTAAGATCACTTGAAAGAGATCAGTCAGGAATGGAGAGAACAATAGTCAAGAGCAACCGTACCATAGCGAACGAAAGAGAAAGACTTATCTCTCTCAATAATGAGCTCACCTCAATAACAGCCTCCATCGCTGATGAACAGATACAGCTAACTACCCTGGAAGATGAATCCCTCAGGAAAGAGAAAGAAGATTATCTTAAGAGCCTTGAAAAAACTAATAAAAAAACTACAAGAGCTATAAGAAAATCGAAGAAAAGACTGAGCAAAGCCGAAAGGGCAATTGAAAAAGCTTCCAATGCTATTCCCAGAAACGACAGGATACAAAGCAAATACAAGGATGAAATTGACGCACAATCAGCTGTTGTACAAAGTTATCTTGATAAACTAAATACTATCAAAGGGTATCAATAATATTTTTTTACAATTCAGAAGTGGCATTTTACCGGGGCTTTGACATGTAAAGTAAATTATAGGCGCTATATTTGTCGCCATTAATTACTTATCATGATGCGAAGTTTTTTATTTATTATTTTATTTATCTTTTCCTGCCCCTTATTATCTTTTTCCCAACATGAAATAAAAGCTGTCTTCACTGACATACCACCTGACATTGACGGTTTTGTCAATGAGTCGATATGGTCTGAAGCTGCTGTAATAAATGAGTTTTATCAGCAGTTGCCAAAAAACGGGGAACCGGCCACAGAAAAAACTGAATTTCTCTTTCTCTTCGACAGAAATAATATTTACATAGGTGTGAGATGTTATGATGATCCTTCCCAGATAACGGCCAAGGATATGGCGAGAGATGTGGATCTCAGCAATGATGACCGTATCCAGTTGATTTTCGATACCTACTTTGACGGAAGAAGCGGATACTGGTTTCAGCTCGGGCCCAGAGGCAGTATTGGCGACGCTCTGGTGGATGATAATGGAAAAAACTTTAACAAATCATGGGATGGACTGTGGAACGGAAGAGCAAGGATAACAGACCTTGGCTGGGAAGGCGAAATGGTAATACCTTTCAAGACAATGGGCTTCAAAAAAGGAAACGATACATGGGGCTTAAAATGCATAAGACATATCAGAAGAAAATCAGAATCTGTATACTGGCCTGCCACATCTCTTAATGCTGAAAGATTTCAGATCTCTGACGCAGGCAAAATTACAGGCCTTACCAATATCACCCAGGGCATAGGCCTGGACCTTGTCCCTTACCTGACAGGAGGCTTCAGCAAAAAACAGGAAAGCAACAGCAAACCGCTTGTTGATGGCGGAATGGATGCTTTCTACCAGATAACTCCCTCACTTAAAGCAGCTTTGACAGTAAGAACTGACTTTGCCCAGACAGAAGTGGATGAAAAACAGATTAACCTTACAAGATTCTCCCTTTATTTCCCTGAAAAACGCGACTTCTTTCTTGACGGTTCTAATTATTTTATCTTTGGAATTAATGGAGATGACGCCAACCCTCAGAATACCAGAATGATACCCTTCTTTTCCAGACGTATAGGACTCGATAAGGACGGGAATCCCGTTGAAATAAAATACGGAGCAAAATTCACCGGGAAAGCCGGTGACTGGAACTTTGGATTCCTGCATATAAAAGATGATAATCAATGGGACAATCCCGGCTACAGTACCGGACGCATAGTAAGAAATTTCGGGAAACAATCTTCGGTAGGATTAATAGGAACTCACGGTAATGCCTTGTCTGAAACATCCAATTCACTTGCCGGAATAGATCTTAAACTGGCAACATCCGAACTGTCAGGAGATAAAAACATAGCTATTAATCTCTATGGAGTGAAATCATTTACAAAAGGAACAGAAGGAGATGATTTTTCTTTCGGCGCTGAAGTTAATTATCCAAATGATTTCTTCCGCTTCAGGCTCGGCTATCTGAGGATAGGAGACAATTTCACTCCCGGGCTTGGTTTCTTACCCCGTAAAAACATAAGGGACTTCTATGGAGGTTTTACATTCGGCCCCAGACCACAGAACTCAAGAATCCTTCAGATAAAATCAGGAATGGACTATACCTTACTATCTGATCTCAGAAATGGAGGTCTTCTAAGCTCCCAGGTAAATATTACTTATTCCGCTATATCTTTTCTAAGCGGCGATATGATCTCCCTGTCTTCTCAGTATGAGTTCGATAAATTACAGGCAGACTTCCCTATCGTTGAATCTGTTTCAATACCTGCCGGTGAATATAACTTCTGGAGGCATAGTTTATTAATGTCCTCAGCCCAAAGAAGAAATGTCTGGGGACTGACAAAAATATCCACCGGTTCTTTTTATTCAGGTTCCAGAACCGATCTCCTCCTGCAGGCAGGATATAAAATATGTATCCCTGTTTACCTCGGATTGGAATCGGACAGAAGATGGGTTAATTTGCAGGAAGGAGATTTTATCACCCAGATATACAGAATCAATCTCAATTTTCTGATAAGTCCTTCAATATACTGGTATAACTTTGCCCAGTATGAGAACCAAAGTGAGACTATAGGCTGGCAATCAAGATTTCAATGGATAATTAAGCCAGGTAAAGAAATATTCCTTACATATAACTCACCGCTTATTGATCCTATGGAACGTTTCAGACCCGAGATTTATGAAGCAAGGTTAAAAGTTAAATACACAATCAGATTCTAAGTTGTATGATTTCATTGGTCGAGTGACACTAACATGAATTTAACAATCGTTTCACTTTCTGAGTTTATGCTCATAGATGTTCCATTTCAGACACCAGAGACTGTAGTTCCCTGAAAAACTTATTTACAGGCAAACCCACAACATTGAAAAAAGATCCTTCTATACGGCTACAGGCTGCCAGACCCAGCCATTCCTGTATGCCATAGGCGCCGGCTTTATCAAAAGGCCTGTATTGTTCTATGTAATAATCGATCTCATCATCACTAAGGCTGTCGAAAGTTACTTCAGTGGTCTCAGAGAAAGTTCTTTCTCCTGCTAATGAAAGCAGTGTCACCCCGGTAATTACTTCATGAGTCTTATCTGACAGGTCCCTCAGCATCAGTCGGGCTTCTTCTGCTCCTGCCGGCTTACTGAGGACTCTGCCTTCACTCCACACAATAGTGTCTGCAGTAATAATAATTTCAGTCCGGATAATATCATTTCTGAAACATTTTGCCTTTTCTCTCGACACATACAGAGCTATATCCTCTCCCGGAAGATCATCAGGATAGACTTCAGCATAATCCTTTACAGAAACCTCAAATTTAAGACCCAGGTCTCTGAGCAACTGTTGCCTGCGTGGAGATTTTGAAGCAAGGATCAGCCTGAACTTATTAATATTGTCTAAAAACATTATGATATAAGATTCCAGGATAAAATAGCTTTCACGACAATAGCATAAAATATCCCTGCCAGCATTATCATCTTCATTAAATTACTTGCACGGTGAATATCTCTTTTATTCCCTGCACTAAAAAGCAGATAAAGAGCATATATATACGGTATTACAATAAACAATGTAAGATAAATAAGTGTTATCCTGTCGTTCAGGAAATAAAACCACACAAAATAGAGGCTTGCGATTGTCAGTACAGCAAGAGAGGCTGTTATTATTTTTGATGCCCTGATGCCTGTTATTACAGGGATTGTATTCCTTCCATAAGCCATGTCGCCTTCAAAATCTTCTATATCCTTTATTATCTCCCGGACCAGTGTTGTAAGAAATGCATAAATGGCGAATCCACCTACCCAGCCGAAAAGGAAATCCAGTTCTGGCATCACGGCAACATTTACAACATAAAATCTGTATAATGCTGCCCATTCAAACAGAACAACAAGTAAAGGGACCGCAGCTGTGAGCACTGCCACAATGAGATTACCTATCAGAAACTGTCGCTTGTAACTGGCCGAATAGAAATACAGTAAACCCGATACTATCAGAAATATAGTACCAAACCAGAAATAATGGGCTTTCCACGAAACATAGAAACCCGCTGCCACTCCAATAACATTAAAGACCGAATGCCACATTATAGCTTTTCGTCTTGACACTTTTGTACCTACCAGCACTTTGCCCCTGTTGATCAGATCAGTTTTAATGTCGAAATAATCATTTATCACATAGCCTCCGGCTGTAATACACACTGTGGCAATTATAAGAATAACAAAATTATACCATTCAAACTGAAGCATCATAGGCACTTCCACGCCTGTCCCCGGCAACATAAGCACTCCTATACGGTTTATCAGAGATTCTATTATGGCATAGCGCATAAGGATCATAGTGATAATAATTATCAAAAGATTCTGCCATCGTATGAGTTTCAGGAATTCTTTCATGTTACCAACGATATGCTTCGTGATCAAGCCATTTATTATGCAGCCTCAGAACCTGTTCAATCACATCTCTCACACACCCTTCCCCTCCTTTTCTGTGTGAAATATATGCAGCCACCTGTTTTATCTCACTGTCGGCATCAGCAGGGCATACTGGCACGCCAACAGCTTTCATCACTTCCAGGTCAGGAATATCATCACCCATGAACATTATATCAGAATCGGCAAGTTTATATTTTTCCCGGAAATGATTATAATGTCCGATCTTAATCCTGCTGTTGAGAAAAATATCCTTTACACCCAACACCCTGAGCCTTTTAAGATAATCCTTCGAATTGCTTCCGGAAATAATACCCACATAATAACCTTTTTTCACGGCAAGCTGAAGAGCGTAACCATCCCTCAGATTGATTGTCCTGTTTGGAACACCAAATGCATTAAGGCTTATTGTTTGCAGCGAAAGAACACCATCTATATCAAAAATAAAGGCTTTCACATTCAACAGATCTTCCTTGAAATTTACCATTTTCAGTACTTGTTATAATAAGCAATTATCGATTGTGATATAATACTGTATAAATTCTGTAATTCAGGGGAGAAAGATAATAAATCCTTATGCTTTTCAATAGTATTGGAATCATTTCTTACAGCAGGACCTGTCTGAGAATTTTCAGGTCCGTTTTCAAAGGCTTTGGATATAGTTTCTGTAACCAGAGGCTTAAGAAGATCAAAAGAGAGTCCTGCCCTGTCTGTTATTTCTTTTCCTGCAGTAAGCATATAATTATTGAAATTACATACAAAAACTGCAGCCAGATGAAGCATTTTCCTGGCTTCCAGACCCATATACAAGGGAGCAGCCCCTATGCCGGCAGCCAGCCCTTCCAGTACTTTTTTTACATCCTCTCCTGATGCTTCTATTATCACAGGAAGATCTTTTAAATCTGATTCACGGCCTTTTGTAAAGGTTTGCAAAGGGTAGAAAACAGCCTTTTTTTTAATCCTTTCCGGAAAAATGCCGAGTCCGTAAGATCCTGCCGTATGAGCAACTATGGTCTTTTCATCGCATCTGATATCTCCCAGGATTTTCTCAAGTTTGTTGTCAGGTACTGCAACTAACAACACGTCAGCCGGCTTATCATATACCAGCTCTGACGACCATTCAGCATTACATGAGCTGACCAGCCCGGCCGCTTCAGCTTCATTTGTTGACACTATCTGTAAAATCCTGTGGCCGGAATTATACAATTTTCTGCACAGAGTATCGGCTACCCTTCCCGCTCCTGCAAGAGATATATTTAAATAGTTCATGCCTTTAATAATTTCGTTCAGTTGACATAATAAACAAGAATTATCAGTGATTTTTCAAATAATAATAAGAAACCACATTGATTTTGAGCCCTTTTAATATGATCCTCAGAGATATGGGACTATTCCGCTATGCAAAGGAATGCTTTATTTAATGATATCACAAAAATAAGCCGCCCGGCATTTCTGCAGGCGGCTTAATATCGAGTTACTGACAATATCAGGCCTGGGCTGTCGGGCCTCCGAAATTGAGAGGCATTGCCGGACCAGAGCCTTTTACTTCTTTTATCTGACCATGAACATTCTCGTATTTTGTAATGTTATCCTGAAGAGCTGCCAACAATCTCTTGGCATGTTCGGGAGTAAGGATTATTCTTGATTTAACCTGGGCTTTTGGTATGCCTGGCATTATCCTTACAAAGTCGATAACAAATTCTGAAGCGGAATGAGTTATCACCGCAAGGTTGGAATAGACACCCTGGGCAACTTCTTCGTTCAGTTCAATACTGATCTGGTTTTGGTCTTTGTTTTCAGCCATATCAATTATTCTTTATTAAACACCTGATTCTGTATCTGCTGTAATTTCTGATTCTGTTTCAGAACCAACAAGATTTTCATATTCTTCGAGAGAACCTACGATAATACTGCTATATTCTCTCAGACCTGTTCCTGCAGGAATAAGGTGCCCGACAATAACATTTTCCTTAAGACCTTCAAGCTTATCTATTTTTCCAAGAATAGCTGCCTCGTTCAATACTTTTGTAGTCTCCTGGAATGAAGCGGCTGAGAAGAAACTGTTTGTCTGAAGAGCAGCACGGGTAATACCCTGCAGCACCTGGCTTGAAGTAGCAGGGATAGCATCTCTGGCTTCAACAACTTTAAGATCTCTCCTTTTTAAAACTGAATTTTCATCTCTCAGTTTGCGGGCAGTGATTATCATTCCCGGACGCAGTGTTGAGCTGTCTCCTCCGTCGAGAATAACCTTTTTATCGTATATCCAGTCATTCTCATCCATGAACTCAAGCTTGTCAACTATCTGCCTTTCAAGGAATTTAGTGTCGCCCGGATCAACTATCTCCACTTTACGCATCATCTGACGCACAATAATTTCGAAGTGTTTATCATTGATTTTCACACCCTGTAAACGATATACCTCCTGTATCTCATTTACAATATACTCCTGAACCTTGGTAGGCCCCTTGATTGCTAGTATATCAGAAGGAGTGATAGCTCCGTCAGACAATGGGATACCTGCTCTCACATAATCATTCTCCTGAACAAGGATCTGTTTCGACAACGGAACAAGATATTTTTTTATTTCCCCTGTCTTCGATCTTATAGATATCTCCCTGTTACCTCTCTTTATCTTTCCAAAAGTAACTTCTCCGTCAATTTCAGAAACAATAGCCGGGTTTGATGGATTTCGTGCTTCAAAGAGTTCTGTAACTCTGGGAAGACCACCGGTTATATCTCCTGATTTACCGACAGCTCTTGGAATCTTGGCCAGTATTTCACCGGCTTCAATAATCTTATTTGTATCAACCACAAGGTGAGCTCCTACAGGAAGATTGTATAATCTCAGCTCCTCCCCTCCTTTCTCAGAAAGGATTTTCACAGCAGGATTCTTTGTCTTATCCCTGCTTTCTACAATAACTTTCTCTCTAAAGCCTGTTTGTTCATCGGATTCTTCCCTGAAGGTTATTCCTTCAATGAGATGTTCAAATCCTATTTTTCCCGACACTTCAGAAATAATAACAGCGTTAAATGGATCCCATTCACATAAAAGTTTACCCTTTTCCACTTCCTGACCTGGTTTAACATAGAGCTTGGAACCATAAGGTATTGAATGTGTTGTGAGGGCTATACCTGTTTTTTTATCTATTATTCTCAATTCTGCCAGACGACCTATTACGATGTCTGAATCTCCTTTTTCAGTATCTTTTCTTGCTACAGAACGCAATTCCTCTATTTCAGCAATACCTGAGTATCTGGCTATAAGTCTTGATTCTTTGGTAATATTTGAAGCAGTACCTCCAACGTGGAATGTACGAAGTGTCAGCTGTGTTCCGGGTTCTCCAATACTCTGTGCTGCTATAACCCCTACGGCTTCTCCTTTTTGTACCATCCTGCCGTTTGCAAGATTACGCCCATAACACTTGGCACACACACCTTTCTTTGATTCGCAGGTTAAAACAGAACGTATTTCAACCTGTTCAATCGGAGAATCTTCAATTAGCCTGGCTATATCCTCAGTCAGCTCCTGCCCTGCAGAGACTATCAGTTCACCGGTAAGAGGATTAAATACATCATGAACGGTTGTTCTTCCCAGAATCCTTTCATATAGAGATTCCACTACTTCCTCATTCTTTTTAATGGCTGTAGCCACAAGTCCCCTTAAGGTACCACAGTCTTCTTCATTTATTATTACATCCTGAGAAACGTCAACCAGACGGCGGGTCAGATAACCAGCATCTGCAGTTTTCAGAGCAGTATCGGCAAGTCCTTTCCGCGCACCGTGTGTTGAAATAAAGTACTCCAGTACTGATAAGCCTTCCTTGAAATTCGACAGAATAGGGTTTTCAATGATCTCAGAACCTGAAGCACCTGATTTCTGTGGCTTGGCCATCAGGCCTCTCATCCCTGAAAGCTGACGAATCTGTTCTTTTGATCCTCTCGCTCCCGAGTCAAGCATCATATAAACTGAGTTAAAACCTGATTTATCAGTAGAGAGCTGCCTCATCAACGACTGGGTAAGCCTCGCATTAACATGAGTCCATATATCAATTATCTGATTATAACGCTCATTATTTGTAATGAAGCCCATATTGTAATTATTCAACACTTCTTCTACCTGTTCATATCCTTCAGATACAAACTTCGTTTTATCGTCAGGAATAATAACGTCATCAAGGTTGAAAGAAAGACCTCCTTTGAAAGCAGAATTAAATCCCAGATTTTTTATTGAATCAAGAAAATCAGCTGTTTTAGCCATACCTGATAACTTCAGTACACGGCCAATAATATCGCGAAGTGATTTTTTTGTGAGTATTTCGTTTATATAACCCACTTCTTCAGGAACATATTGGTTAAAGATGGTCCTTCCTACAGTAGTATCAATAACATGGTTGACGAATTCTCCATTCACTCTGTCTTTAACCTTAACCTTGATTTCTGCATGAAGGTCAATTTTTCTTTCGTTATAGGCAATAGTAACTTCTTCAGGCGAATAGAAAACCAGTCCTTCCCCTTTGACCTTTTCCGTTTCGGTGCTCTTCCTCCCTTTTGTTATATAATAAAGGCCGAGAACCATATCCTGAGAAGGCACTGTTACAGGTGCTCCGTTGGCGGGATTAAGGATATTATGAGAAGCCAGCATAAGCATCTGGGCTTCCAGAACGGCAGTATTCCCGAGAGGAAGATGGACAGCCATCTGATCACCATCGAAGTCGGCGTTGAAAGCAGTACACACCAGTGGGTGTAATTGAATAGCCTTACCCTCAATAAGTTTCGGCTGAAAAGCCTGTATCCCCAGACGATGAAGTGTAGGAGCACGGTTAAGCAGAACAGGGTGTCCCTTAAGTACATTCTCCAGAATATCCCATACAACAGGATCTTTCCTGTCGACTATCTTCTTTGCCGATTTAACAGTTTTAACTATACCTCTTTCAATGAGTTTGCGAATAATAAAGGGTTTGTACAGTTCTGCAGCCATATCTTTTGGCAAACCGCATTCATGAAGTTTCAGTTCCGGCCCGACCACTATTACCGAACGTGCCGAATAGTCTACTCTTTTACCAAGCAGATTCTGACGGAAACGGCCCTGCTTGCCTTTCAGGCTATCGCTCAATGATTTAAGCGGGCGATTCGCATCCGTCTTAACAGCATTAGCCTTGCGCGAATTATCGAAGAGTGAATCCACTCCTTCCTGAAGCATCCTTTTTTCATTCCTCAGAATAACTTCCGGAGCTTTTATTTCAATAAGCCTCTTAAGCCTGTTGTTTCGTATTATAACCCTGCGGTAAAGATCATTGAGGTCGCTTGTTGCAAAACGTCCGCCATCGAGCGGTACCAGGGGCCTTAGCTCAGGAGGAATAACAGGAACCACCTTAATGATCATCCATTCAGGTTTATTGATATGTTTCGAATCCCTGAAAGCCTCAACAACCTGCAAGCGCTTAAGGGCCTCATTCTTCCGTTGTTGTGACGTCTCGACACTTGCTTTGTGACGTAAAGAATAGGATAAATCATCCAGATCGATACGGCCAAGAAGTTTAAACAGAGCCTCTGCACCCATATCCGCAATGAATTTATCCGGGTGAGTATCTTCCAGATATTGGTTCTCCTTGGGGAGAGATTCCGTTATCTCAATATATTCTTCCTCTGTGAGGAAATCAAGATACTTCACTCCATCGGCTGCTTTAACACCAGGATTGATAACGACATAACGCTCATAATAAATTATTGAGTCGAGTTTCTTTGTCGGTAATCCCAGAAGATATCCAATTTTATTGGGTAATGATCTGAAGTACCAGATATGAGCAACCGGCACAACAAGTGATATATGGCCCATTCTTTCACGACGAACTTTCTTTTCCGTCACTTCCACGCCGCAACGGTCGCATACAATACCCTTATAGCGGATCCTTTTGTATTTACCGCAATGACATTCATAATCTTTTACGGGACCAAATATTCTCTCGCAGAACAAACCATCCCGTTCGGGCTTATAGGTCCTGTAGTTGATTGTTTCGGGTTTCAGGACTTCTCCGCTGGAACGATCCAGGATTTCTTCGGGCGAAGCCAAACCAATTGAGATTTTTGAGTAACTGGTTTTTGTTTTGTTATCTCTTCTGAATGACATATACTGATTATTTTTTCTACTATTAAATGATAATTTACCGGAAGAGTTGTTAGTCAAGTATAACACTCAATCCAAGACCTCTCAGCTCGTGCAGTAGCACATTCAGTGACTCCGGGATTCCGGGCTGTGGCATCGGTTCCCCTTTCACTATTGCCTCATAGGCTTTTGCCCTGCCTATTACATCATCCGATTTCAGTGTAAGTATCTCCTGTAGTATATGAGCTGCACCAAAAGCTTCCAGAGCCCATACTTCCATTTCACCAAAACGCTGTCCTCCGAACTGGGCTTTTCCTCCAAGAGGTTGCTGAGTGATCAGTGAATACGGGCCAATAGAACGTGCATGCATCTTATCATCGACCATATGACCCAGTTTAAGCATATATATAACACCTACGGTAGCCGGCTGATCGAATCTTTCGCCCGTACCGCCATCATAGAGATAAGTCTTTCCATATTTCGGAAGATTGGCTTTTTCTGTATAACTGGTTATCTGGTCAATTGTTGCACCATCAAATATGGGGGTGGAAAACTTAAGTCCCAGTTTATTTCCGGCCCAACCGAGAACAGATTCATATATCTGTCCGAGGTTCATTCGTGAAGGTACACCAAGAGGATTCAAAACTATATCAACCGGAGTTCCGTCCTCCAGGAAGGGCATGTCTTCCGCCCTTACTATCCTGGCAACAATACCTTTGTTCCCGTGACGACCCGCCATTTTATCCCCTACTTTAATCTTTCTCTTCTTGGCAATATATACTTTGGCCAGACGTACGATACCGGCAGGGAGTTCGTCTCCTATCGTAATATTGTATTTCTTCCTCTTATTAATCCCGTCCAGTTCCTTGTACTTGATGATATAATTATGAAGAAGCTGCTTGATGTTATCATTCTTCTTCTTGTCTGTAGTCCATTTATTGGGATTGACATTCATGTAATCGATCTCCTGAAGCTGTTTCAGTGTGAACTTGCTTCCTTTGGGGATGATATCCACATTGAGAAAATCCTTCACTCCCTGTGATGTCTTACCATTGACAATAATAAAGAGTTTATCAACCAGTTTGGCTTTCAGTTCCTCAACACTCCTGACGAATTCGCTTTCTATCTTGTCGAGGAGGGGTTTCTCCACAGTTTTTGACTTTCTGTCTTTAACAGCTCTGGTAAAGAGTTTTTTATCTATCACTACTCCTTCCAGTGATGGTCCGGCTTTCAACGAAGCATCCTTGACATCTCCTGCTTTATCTCCGAAAATAGCACGAAGCAGTTTTTCTTCAGGAGATGGATCAGACTCTCCTTTAGGAGTAATTTTTCCTATCAGTATATCGCCTGGTCTGATATGTGCACCTACTCTGATGAGACCATTCTCATCAAGGTTCTTTGTAGCTTCTTCACTGACGTTTGGTATATCTGAGGTAAGCTCTTCGAGTCCTCGTTTTGTATCACGGACTTCCAGAAGGTATTCGTCGATATGTACTGAAGTAAACATATCCTCCTGTACAACCTTTTCGGAAATAACGATAGCATCTTCAAAATTATAACCTTTCCAGGGCATGAAAGCCACCTTAAGGTTTCTCCCTAATGCCAGTTCTCCGTTCTTTGTACCATATCCTTCAGTAAGGACCTGTCCTTTTCTTACCTTTTCACCTTTTTTTACTATAGGCACCAGATTGATACAGGTATTCTGGTTTGTTTTTCTGTATTTGGTCAGTACATATCGTTTTGTATCTTCATCGAAGCTTACAAATTTCTCTTCATCAGTTCTTGTGTACCTTATGATTATTTCATTGGAATCGACGTATTCAACCACGCCATCTCCTTCTGCTACAATGAGTATACGGCTGTCCTGTATCACCTGCGCTTCCAGGCCTGTTCCGACAATTGACGATTCCGGGTTGATAAGAGGGACTGCCTGTCTCATCATATTTGATCCCATAAGGGCACGGTTGGCATCATCATGTTCAAGGAAGGGAATAAGGGAAGCTGCGATAGAAGCTATCTGGTTGGGAGCAACGTCCATCATATCAATTTTTGACACTTCTTCCAGAGGATAATCTGCTTCATACCGGCATTTCGCCCTGGCATGTTCAAAACGCCCGTCTTCAAGCAAAGGGGCATTAGCCTGAGCTATCATCTTGTATTCTTCTTCTTCCGCACTAAGCCATGCAACACCTTCTTTGCTGAAGTCTACCTTTGCATCATTAACCTGCAGGTAAGGGGTTTCAATGAACCCCAGACTATTTATTCTGGCATAGACACAGAGAGACGAGATAAGACCGATGTTAGGGCCTTCCGGCGTTTCTATAGGACACAGTCGTCCATAGTGTGTATAATGTACATCTCTTACTTCAAAACCTGCTCTTTCACGCGACAGACCACCTGGTCCGAGGGCTGACATACGTCGTTTGTGTGTCATCTCGGCAAGAGGATTGGTTTGATCCATGAACTGCGACAGCTGGTTTGTTCCGAAGAAAGAATTGATAACGGAGGAGAGAGTTTTTGAATTGATAAGGTCGACAGGGGTAAAAACCTCATTGTCTCTTACGTTCATCCTCTCACGTATTGTACGGGCCATACGGGCCAGTCCGACTCCGAACTGGGCATAGAGCTGTTCACCTACTGTACGTACTCTCCTGTTACTGAGGTGGTCAATATCATCAATATCTGTTTTGGAATTAATAAGTTCTATCAGATAACCTATAATTTTGATGATATCTTCCTTTGTAAGGACTTTAATGTCCATATCGGTGTTGAGACCCAGCTTTTTATTTATTCTGTAACGTCCCACTTCTCCAAGATCATATCTCTTATCGGAGAAAAACAATTTATCTATCACATCCCGGGCAGTTGCTTCATCGGGAGGTTCAGCATTTCTGAGCTGGCGGTAGATATATATAACTGCTTCCTTTTCGGAATTACAGGGATCTTTCTGAAGAGTATTGTAAATAATTGCAAAATCTGACAGGGAAGAGTCTTCTTTATGGACAAGTACTGTCTTTGCTCCTGACTCGACAATCATATCAACATGATCTGCATCGATAGTTGTTTCCCGGTCAAGAATTACTTCGTTTCTTTCTATTGACACTACTTCACCGGTATCCTCATCAACAAAATCCTCTATCCATGTCTTTAATACTCTGGCTGCCAGCTTACGTCCTACCAGTTTTTTAATGCTTGTTTTTGATACTTTGTGTTCTTCGGCAAGATTAAAGATCTCCAGTATATCCTTATCACTCTCGAAGCCTATTGCTCTGAGCAGGGTTGTAACCGGAAGTTTCTTTTTCCTGTCGATATATGCGTACATCACATTATTGATGTCGGTGGCAAATTCTATCCATGATCCTTTAAAAGGAATGATTCTTGCAGAATACAGTTTTGTTCCGTTAGCATGGATACTCTGACCGAAGAATACTCCGGGAGATCTGTGTAACTGAGAAACTACGACTCTTTCAGCCCCGTTAATAACAAATGTACCACGTCCGGTCATATAAGGGACAGTTCCCAGATAGACATCCTGTATCACAGTATCGAAATCTTCATGTTCGGGATCGGTACAATACAGTTTAAGTTTTGCCTTGAGGGGAACGCTGAAAGTAAGACCGCGTTCGATACATTCTTCAATGGAATATCTTGGAGGATCGATATAATAATCGAGAAATTCCAGAACGAAATTATTTCTGGTATCGGTAATGGGGAAATTTTCTGTAAAGACTTTAAACAGTCCTTCCCTTTTCCTGAATTCAGGTGTTGTTCCGAGCTGGAAGAATTCACCAAATGATTTTAACTGAATTTCCAGAAAATCAGGGTAATCAAGCGGTGGTTTTCTGGTTGCGAAACTGATTCTTTCGGTATTTTTTAAAGACATTTATAAAATGTTTAGGTGAACTTATAATTAAAAGAACAAGAGGCTTAGCTCCGCCAAAGGGCGGAACTAAACCCTAAAACCAGCATATAGCGGTAAACTTATTTAAGTTCAACTTCAGCTCCTGCTTCAACAAGTTTATTTTTAATATCTTCTGCTTCGTCTTTTGAGACACCTTCCTTAACAGGTCCGGGAGCAGCATCAACTACTGCTTTGGCTTCTTTCAGACCAAGGCCTGTAATGTCTTTAACCAGTTTAACGATCTGTAATTTCTGACCGCCTGCATTGGTAAGAATGACATCGAAGGTTGATTTTTCTTCTGCTTCAGGAGCATCACTGCCACCTGCTGCCGGTCCCGCCACTGCAACAGCGGCTGCTGCCGGCTCAATACCATACTCTTCTTTGAGTATTTTTGCTAGTTCGTTTACATCTTTTACAGACAGGTTTACCAGTTCTTCTGCAAATTTCTTAAGATCTGCCATGTTTATTGAATTTAGATTTTGTTATACTTTATAGTTACTCATTCTTGTTTGACAGTGTTTCAAGAACACCGTGAATTTTTCCACCACCTGATGATTGTAAGGCTGAAATAACATTCCTTGCAGGTGATTGCAGCAGGAATACGATATCTCCGATAAGTTCTTCTCTGCTTTTCAGAGAAACAAGAGATTCCAGTGTTTCGTCGCCCAGGTAAAATGATTCCTGGACATAAGCGCCCTTCAATACAGGTTTGTCATGTTTTTTACGGAACTCTTTTATAAGTTTTGCGGGTGTGTTTCCGTTATTTGTAAACATGATTGATGTAGCACCCTTCAGGACCGGATACAGTTCCTGAAAGTCAATGTCAGACTGTTCAAATGCTCTTTTGAGAAGAGTGTTTTTTACAACGATCAGTTTAACATCGTTTTCAAAGCATTTTCTTCTTAGAGTACTTGTATCAGTCGCATTCAGTTCCGCAGTATCAGTCAGGTAAAAATGGCTGTACTCTTTTAATCTCTCAGCTATGCTGTCAACTATTGTAATTTTTTCTTCCCGTCTCATAATTTCTTCCGAGTTTTACTTAACACTTTAATCTTCAAGTTCTTTAGGATCAATTTTAATGCCCGGGCTCATTGTACTGGACAGGTAAAGGCTGCGTATATAAGTTCCTTTTGCTGCAGCCGGTTTAAGTTTGTTTACCGTTGATATGAATTCCCTGACATTCTCGGCAATCTTAACAGGTTCAAATGAGACTTTTCCAACAGAAGTATGAATGATTCCGCTTTTATCTACTTTGAAATCAATCTTTCCCTGTTTCACTTCCTTGACAGCTTTTCCGATTTCCATAGTGACAGTTCCACTTTTAGGATTCGGCATCAGTCCGCGTGGACCGAGTATTCTTCCTAACTGACCTACTTTTCCCATAACTGATGGCATGGTTATTATCACATCCACGTCGGTCCATCCTCCCTTTATTTTTTCGATATATTCATCGAGACCAATAAAATCGGCACCGGATTCTTTTGCTTCAGCTTCCTTATCGGGAGTACAGAGCACAAGGACCCGTGTTTCTTTTCCTGTTCCGTGAGGAAGAGTAACAACTCCACGGACCATCTGGTTGGATTTACGCGGATCAATACCTAACCTTACATCAAGGTCGACAGAAGCATCAAATTTGGTTTTTGTTATTTCCTTAACCAGTGATGATGCCTCTTTCAACGTATAGAATCTGTCCTTTTCAATTTTTTCAAGGGCAGTTTTACGGTTTTTGGTAAGTTTAGTCATGTTTCTTAAGTTAAATATTGTTCGGGAATTCTCCTTTTACGACAATTCCCATACTTCTTGCGGTACCAGCTACCATCATCATAGCCGACCTGACAGTAAAACAATTCAGGTCTTCCATTTTATCTTTTGCAATTGTCTCTACCTGGTCCCATGTAATCTGTGCCACTTTGTCTCTGTTAGGTTCTTTTGAACCTTTCTTAGACCTGGCCACTTCTAAAAGCTGAACGGCTACCGGTGGCGTTTTTGTGACAAAATCAAATGATTTATCAGTATATACTGTTATAACAACCGGTATCACCTTCCCAGCTTTGTCCTGGGTCCTGGCATTAAATTGCTTACAGAAATCCATGATATTTACGCCCTTCGAGCCCAAAGCAGGTCCGACAGGCGGTGATGGATTAGCTCCTCCGCCACGAATCTGTAACTTTATTAGTCCAGCAACTTCTTTTGCCATAATTTTAAATTTGCGTGTTTATTGCGAGTATCTGACGGTCATTCAGGAAGCATTATAAATATTATGCCCGTCAATATTTTCCTCTAGTTTTCTTTTTCTACCTGCATAAAACTAAGCTCAAGAGGTGTTTTACGGCCGAAAATTTTGACCATCACCTTGAGCTTTTTCTTCTCATCATTCACTTCTTCAATAATACCTGAGAAACTATTGAACGGACCATCGATAACTTTTACCGTTTCTCCCACGAAGAAAGGCACATTCAGTTCTTCATCGCTGGCATTCATTTCGTCAACTTTACCAAGTATTCTGTTGATCTCAGCCTTTCTAAGGGGTACCGGTTCGCCATCCTGTGAACCAAGGAAACCGATTACATTGGGAACATTTTTCAGCAGGTGAGGTATCTCCCCAACAAGTACAGCTTCAACGAGCACATAGCCCGGGAAGAATGTTCTTTCTTTACTGATCTTCTTACCTGATCTTATCTGATAGACTTTTTCGGTAGGAATAAGAACCTGAGAGATATAATCTCCAAGTTTAAGGCGTACAACTTCGTTATCGATATACTCTTTAACTTTTTTTTCCTTCCCTCCGATCGCTCTAAGCACATACCACTTCTTAGTTTCCTCACTCATTGAAACCTCTCCGGTTTAATATAACAAATTGTAAACAGCCTCCATTATCCTGCTGAATGTAAAGTCCATTGCAGCAACAATAAGAGCAATTATCAGACTGGCAACCATCACCAGCACGGCACTGTTCTGAAGTTCACTCCAGGTGGGCCATGTGACCTTATGGACCAGTTCGGTGAATGATTCCTGAAAATAATTCTTTAAACTCATCTTCTTTCATTTTTGCACGGGAGGAGAGACTCGAACTCCCGACACCTGGTTTTGGAGACCAGTGCTCTACCAACTGAGCTACACCCGTTTTTGTCTGTACCAACTTGAGGAACAGACGTAAAAACGCTTTTTTAAGCGTTTTTACGACACCTCACGTTGTTTTGAGACCGTATATATCCAAAACCTCTTCTATTCAACAATCTCAGTAACTGCACCAGCTCCAACGGTTCTTCCGCCTTCACGTATTGCAAAACGCAGTCCTACATTTATTGCAACCGGGTAAATAAGGTCAATCGTTATTGTTACATTATCACCTGGCATAACCATTTCAGTTCCTTCAGGAAGAGTAATTTCCCCGGTAACATCAAGAGTTCTTACATAGAACTGCGGACGATACTTGTTATGGAAAGGAGTATGACGCCCACCTTCTTCTTTTTTAAGAACATATATTTCAGCTTTCAGTTTTGTATGAGGAGTTATTGAACCGGGTTTTGCAAGAACCATACCTCTTTTAATCTCTTTCTTATCTACACCGCGAAGCAGAAGGCCTACATTATCACCTGCCTCACCCCTGTCCAGTATTTTACGGAACATCTCAACACCTGTACATACTGTCTTGCGCTTGTTAGCACCAAGCCCTATCATTTCAAGTTCGTCGCCTGTACATACAACACCTGTTTCTATACGTCCTGTAGCTACTGTACCACGTCCTGTTATAGAAAATACGTCTTCAACGGGCATCAGGAAAGGTTTCTGATTTTCACGCGGAGGTATGGGGATGTATTCATCAACAGCATCCATCAGTTCAACTACTTTTTCTTCCCATTTATCTTCTCCATGCATTGCCCCAAGAGCTGAACCGCGGATAACAGGTGCGTTATCACCATCAAATTTATAGAAGTTAAGCAGATCGCGTACTTCCATCTCTACAAGATCAAGAAGTTCTTCATCATCAACCTGATCAACCTTATTCATAAAAACAACAACTTTCGGCACATTGACCTGATGAGCAAGAAGGATATGTTCACGTGTCTGTGGCATTGGTCCGTCTGTTGCTGCAACAACAAGTATAGCACCATCCATCTGTGCAGCTCCTGTAACCATGTTTTTGATATAGTCAGCATGACCGGGACAGTCGACATGTGCATAGTGTCGTGTTGCAGTCTGATACTCAACGTGAGCAGTATTAATAGTAATACCCCTTTCTTTCTCTTCAGGAGCATTGTCTATTGAGTCGAAATCCCTTATGTCTGAGAGACCTCTTTTGTGAAGGACCATTGTGATAGCTGCCGTAAGAGTGGTTTTTCCATGGTCAATATGACCGATTGTACCAATATTTACGTGCGGTTTCGTCCTGTCAAATTTTTCTTTTGCCATAACTCGAAGCTTATTAAAAATTAAATTATCTGTATCATTTAAATAAAATCTGTTCCTGTTGAGCCGGAGAGGGGAATTGAACCCCTGACCCCTTCCTTACCAAGGAAGTGCTCTACCCCTGAGCTACTCTGGCATCAAAAAAGGAGCGGGAGACGGAATTCGAATCCGCGACCCTTAGCTTGGAAGGCTAATGCTCTACCAACTGAGCTACTCCCGCTTATATAGTCCAAAGAGGCCTGTTCTGCTTTACACTTTACCATCCGGTGTAAAACTTTCTCCTGTCTTAAGTGGGGAGAGCAGGATTCGAACCTACGAAGGCATTCGCCAGCAGATTTACAGTCTGCCCCAGTTGGCCGCTTTGGTATCTCCCCTCTTGAAACAGAATAATCTCCTAAGACACCCATTCAAAACATCTTCATGAGCCGATGAAGGGATTCGAACCCCCGACCTGCGGATTACAAATCAGCTGCTCTGGCCAACTGAGCTACATCGGCAAGTTAAAGAACGTCCCCGTATATGCATAAAATACCCTTAAAAAACGGTTTGCAAATGTAGGAATTAATATTTTATTTATCAAAATATATGAAAATAATTTTGAGAACAGGATATTTACACACCTCTCTTTTTTTCCTTATGCCTGGCAATCTGCTTCTTAAGAGCATTCACAGCTCCATCGGTAGCCTCTTCAAATGATTTGCTTTGCCGCCTGGCAAATAAAGGGCCTCCCGACAGATCCAGTTTAATCTCGCTGATCTTATTACCACGCAACTGATCCTTGTCAAGCCTCAGATATACTTCGGCATTAACAATATCCTCTCCGTACTGAGTTAACTTCCCAACTTTCTGATGAACAAAATCAAGCAATTTCTGGTCGGCATCAAACCGTAATGAGTGAATCTGAATGTTCATAGCAGTACCTCCTGATTATTAATTAAAATTTATGCTCTGGGATGAGCCTGTTTATATATTTTTTTTAACTTCTCAAAAGTGTTATGTGTATAAACCTGTGTGGCCGACAGATTGGCATGACCGAGGAACTCCTTAATAGCATTCAGATCAGCACCCCTGTTCAGCATGTGCGTAGCAAAAGTGTGCCTCAGTATATGCGGACTCCTCTTCTCTATTGTGGTAACCATCGACAGATAGGTTTTAACTAAATTATAAACACATTTGTCGTATAGTTTGTTGCCCTTTTCTGTAATAAAAAACCAGTCTGTATTTTTCCCCGCAGGAACTTCTTCCCTTAACTTAATATAGCTTCTCAGACGATTAACGAAATTACCCGCAAGAGGTATTATCCTCTGCTTATTGCGCTTCCCGGTAACTTTCACCAACCCTTCTTCCAGATCAACATCTCCAAGCCGTAATCCGGTAAGCTCCGATCTGCGCATACCCGTAAAATAAAGCATCTCTATAACAGTACGGTTCTGAACTCCCTTGAAATCATTTCCAAAATCATTCTCATCAAGAAGTGTATCAAGTGCTTCTTCTTTTACAAATACCGGAAGACGTTTCTTCCTTTTGGGAAGTATTATCTTTTCCAGTGGATCATTGCCTACAAACCCTTCCTTGCGCAGATAATGATAAAATCGCCTCAGACAGGATATCTTCCTGTGAACACTCACAGCCGACATACCGCTTTCCATCATACTTACAATCCATGCCCGGATATGATGAGAGTCTATAACACCGGGGTCATCCGGTATTTCATTAGTGTGTAAAAAAGAAAAAAACTGATTCAGATCGTTCCGGTACGACCGGACCGTATGCGGAGAATACCGCTTTTCAGTTTCTAGAAACTCTAAGAACGATTCCTTTTGATCCATCAAGGAACCCCATATATTAAAAAGTTAATTACCCGGAAAGATACCTGAAGACTACTCTTCGTCCTCCTGCATCTTCTGTACGTACTGAGCCTTCTTGATCTCTTCCCTGCGACGCACTGAAGGCTTTATAAAAGCCTGACGTGACCGTAATTCACGCATCACACCTGTCTTCTCAAATTTCCTTTTGAACTTCTTCAGAGCCCTCTCTATGTTCTCGCCTTCTTTTATTGGTACAACTATCATAATTGAATTTTCTGTTTTAAAACGAGGCGCAAAGTTAAAAAATTTATTTCCTTTCCAAAATTTTATGGTGATAATTTATTCATATGCACAGGTTTTATTTGTATAATTATTATTATCTGATTATTTCAGTACAGATAATAAAGATACACTTTTAACTCTTTGTATCCAAAAAATGAAGACTTAAATATTTGTTAAATATCATATGGAAAATGCTTTTTCTGCTAAGTAATATGAGTAATGTAAAACAAACACCTCTCTACCGGAAATCAAGATAGGGCTCTGCTTTCCCTGCTTTTTCTTCATCAAGGATATTGTTTTCAATAAGAACCTTCATATTAATAATTCTCCCCTCCTGCTCCCTGTAACCGAGTATCGCCGAAACATCATCCCTGTCAATATAGGGAAATCTTAAAAGCTGTCTGTATGTGGCAGTATTGACAGCTATCTGTTTAACATCCGATGAACTGGCTTTGACCCTTTTCATAATAAGATTATATGTCTCTTCCTTCAGACCATACACTTCTCTTAGTTGCTCAACTGATGCATACCCTCCCAGGAGATTCCTGTATTTAATTATTCTAGCTGAAAGCACCGGTCCTATACCTGGAAGAGCTTCCAGGTCAGCAGAATCACAAAGATTAAGATCAAGCAGGTCTGCTCCTGACTGGTTGATAATCATATATATTTCTTTTTCAGAAGTATATCTTTTGCCGCTTTCAGGAACAGCAGAAGCATAATCTGCTACATATTCAGCGACAGGCACTATTTCAGAAGACATCCTTCTTTCCGGAATGATAAACCTCACAGCCCCTGTTGCTATGATTATTATGAACAAAAGAAAAGTGGATCTTCTCTCGCGGCGGGTATATCCAAACCACTCCTTTAAAGCTCCGGGCAAAAACCTTTCCATACGAAATGCATTGAGACAAATGCAATATACACTTTTTCTGAAATTTTTCAGCCGGAAATTATGATTTTCCTGTACTCTTTGATCAGAAGGGATAACCTATAGCTATGACAAAAGCAAAATCATCACGGAAATCGTACTTGCGGTTTGCCGGTATCCATTTAGAACCAGAAGAAATCCAGGGATCGCGTAGTTTCATTCCCATATCCAGTCTCATCAGAACAAAATTAAGGTCGAATCTCAATCCGGCACCTGTTCCAACAGCAATATCGTTAAGGAAATTTTTGTAACTGAGCTGTGAACCGGGTCTTGTCGGATCTTCCCTGTACGACCATATATTTCCGGCATCAAGGAAAAGTGCTCCTTCAAGAATCCAGAACAAATTGAAACGGTATTCGGCATTGGCTTCTAACTTTATATCAGCTGTCTGATTAAGAAATCTTGATTCATCGGGCACATAAGATCCCGGTCCCAGTGTCCTCACCTGCCAGGCCCGTATTCCGTTAGCTCCACCCCCGAAATACTGTTTTTCAAAGGGCATAGCTCTTGAGTTTCCGTATGGGATACCTGCACCGGCAAATCCCCTGAATACAACAGAGCTCACATCATTCATTATAATATTATACCGCAGATCAAAATCTGCCCTCACATATTGCGCAAAAGGCTGGCCGAAAACATCATAAGTTCCATCACTCTTGTTCATATCAGTAATATCACCGATAAGCCCAAGCATATTACCCGATGTCTCGGCATTTATTCTCAGAAACCAAAAATCAGAAGCCCTCTGGATATTCTGATTGCTGAACACAAAGGAATAGCTGCCGCCAAAAATCATGACATCCCTGTAGCTGTAAGCCAGATAGGAAGATGATGCAATTCTTGCAAGAAACTCCGGATCTATCCTCAGCAAATTTACCAGATTGAGCTGCAGAGGATTAACCATATGTGTGATGTAATTATTCCCGCTCCACGTATATCCAAATGAAGCATTCGCCATAGTACGGGTATAAAATGGCATATTCTGATAGTTATATGAAGCCAGTAAGGTGGTTGTAGGATTGTACTTCTTTATAAACTCTTCTGTATGAACGAAAGGCAGAAGGAATTTCGGAAGCCGCAGACTTGTCTCAATACCATATTCCTGTATACTCCGTACAGTATCTTTCTGACTAAGTGCCTCATAGGCTCCCTTTAACTTCAAATTGAATAATTCTGCTCCCCGGAACAGATTCTTATGCTGGTAAACAAAATTCAAAGCACCCCCCAGATTACCGGCTGAATTTGTACCTTCCACCTCTACCCTGAAAGATTGCTGACTAAGAAGAGTGAGCTGTATGGTACAGTCAAGTAAATATTCAGATCCTTCCGGCGCATCCTGATCAGTCACTTCATTATAAAAAATATTTACCAGCCGGAATGTCTTAAGAGAAAGCATATGCTGCCTCGATTGTTCGGTGTTCGTAACATTAAATACTGACCCCGGTTTAATGTAAAGAGACTGACTTATAAGATCAGGTTTGATCTCGGGTTTATCTTCAGGACTAATAAAATAATACCCTTCAACAATAGTGGTATCCAGACTACGGAGATAACTCTCTCCTCCTTCCAGAGCATCACGGGGAACAAAGTCAGGAAAAACATATACATTCCTTATCCGGTAAACTGAATGAGGTTCATCACTTATCCTGCCCCCATCTTCAATCTTCATGGCTTTACGTACTCCATAATAAATGTCCACCTGTCTGTTCCCCGGAGTACTGTCGACATTAAAATAAATATGATCAGCCGAAAAACCGTAAAAGCCCCTGTCTCTGATAAACCTCTCAAAACGTAATCTTTCTGCCTGAAGGATATCAACATCATAAGGCTTCCCCCTATCAATCAAACAATTGACTGAATCAAAATAAAAGAACTTCTCTATTGTGGAATCAGCAAACTCATAGTATATCTTCCGTATCATGTAAGGGGTCCTGAGATCCACATTGTAATAAACCCTTGACTTCCTGTTGGATGTTTCAATTGTCTCAAGAACATGACTGTCAAAATATCCTTTCGATTCCAGGTAAGATTGTATCTGTTCAACCGATTTCTCACTGGCATATGAATCGAAAATAACAGGCTCTTCCCCAATATTACGAAGCCATGAATGAGGCCATCTTTCTTTTTCTATATTTGAAAGATTATAAAGACCCAGATGAAATTTAGCACCGAAAATCCTTTTATTTGGCTTTTGTTTAATGTAAGGCGATAAATCCGACTTCTTTATACCCTCCTTATTCACAACAACATGCACTTCATCGAGAAGAGATTCATTAACTGGCACATACTTCGTTGGATTACAAGCTGTTACAACCAGCACCACAACAAGAAAAAAGAGTATGGAACGGTGAAGCAAATGATTTTTATTTAAAATTATTTTTTCCAAATTTTGTACTACGGTGAATAACGCAAATATATCAATAAAAATCTTCCTGACAGAAGAAAAAAAGCGCAGAACAGGCAGAGGGGAGCGGAGATATTTAAAGCCTCTCCCTCGCCCACAGCAAGATAGTTTTTCTTACATTGATCCCTGTAAGAATTTATAAATTGATCATTAATCTGTTTTTATAATGATAAGTAAGAGTAAAGCCGGTTTTATTGTCTCTCTTCAAAAAAAGAAAGTGAGGGAAGAAGAGAAATTGTATGTGATAGAAGGTGATAAGCTGGTAAAAGAATATATTGCTTCAAAGGCAAAAATAAAAACCATCATAGCCAAGCCTGAGTTTATTCAGGCTCTTCCTGCCGGTCTTAAACTGCCCCCTGAAGAAATAATTCCCGTAAGCTATGATGAACTGAAGAAGATCAGCTCTCTTAAAACACCTCACAATGCCCTTGCCGTAGTGCAGATTCCGGATATCAGCTCCGGGTTCGGGAAATATGATGAAGGTATATGCGCAGCACTTGATTCAGTACAGGATCCTGGAAATCTGGGGACTATTATCCGTGCTGCCGCCTGGTTTGGAATAAAAAACATTTATTGTTCGAAAAACTGTGTGGATGTATACAATCCTAAAGTAATACAGGCTTCAATGGGAGCCCTTATCCATGTAAGGGTATTCTACACTGATATAAGGGGATTTCTTATCAGGGCAGCTGAAAAAAATATCAGGATATTTGGTGCAACACTCGATGGTGAGTCAATATACTCCGCTAAAACCAACAGTAAAGGAATTATTTTCCTGGGAAATGAATCCAGGGGAATATCCAAAAAACTACTTCCTCTGATCACCCACAGGATAAGCATCCCGGGACCATCAGTAAAATTACCGGGCATCGATTCTCTCAATGTGGGCATGGCTGCATCCATCATCTTTTACGAGTTCACCAGAAACAAAGCAGAATAGTTTTTTTTCAGTATGAGGATCGCAGAAGATAAGTCCCTCAATAGAAAAGATGCTTATCGTGCTCCCTGTAGGCATGTGAATTGAAACAGATACAGAAAGTTTTGAAATCAGAACAGACAGAAAGTTCTTCAACTTTCTTCAACTTCTTCAACTTCTTCAACTCTGTAAGGATTGCCGTCAGTCAGGATTATCAATTGGAAGTCAACCCTTCCAGGGTTTTTTTGCTGTACTACAATACTTACGTGGTTAACGAAGGTTAACATTCCATTTGTCAAAAAAGCAATAATTAATGTTATACACGGCAGGAAATCCCTGCTGCAACAGCTTCGGCTGTTCTCATTCCGTCAACAGCAGAAGAAATAATTCCTCCTGCATACCCTGATCCTTCTCCGCAGGGATAGAGACCTGTAATCTGAATATGTTCCATGGTTTGAGGATCACGGGGTATCCTGACAGGAGAAGATGTTCTCGATTAAACTCCAAGAATAACAGCTTCATTTGTCAGCCAGCCCTTCATAGCCGAGCCGAAAAGTCTGAACCCTTCCTTCAGTCTGCTGTATAATACAGGTGGCAGCCATTCGTGAAGAGGAGAAGATGTCACACCTGGAAAATAAGAAACAGAAGGTAATGATGAAGAAAATGTTCCGTTTACAAAGTCTGTCAGTCGCTGTGCAGGAGCTCTCTGTGATCGGCCTCCGTTTATCCAGGCATCCTTTTCCATATCTTTTTGGTACATAATGCCGGCCAACTCCCCGAATCTCTGGTATTTTGCAAGATCCCCGGGCTTTATTTCAACAACTATTCCGGAATTTGCAAACGGAGAACTGCGGCCTGAAGGGGACATGCCGTTAACAACTACTTCCTCAGATGATGTAGCCGAAGGAACAATATACCCTCCCGGACACATACAAAAAGAATAAACTCCCCTGCCATCAACCTGTCTTACAATATTATATGAAGCAGCAGGAAGATATTTACCCCTCTCGTTACCGTGATACCTTATTTTATCTATCAGCACCTGTGGATGTTCCACCCTCACTCCCATTGCAAAAGGCTTCATGACAAGTGTTATACCGGCTGACCGGCATATATCATAAACATCTCTTGCCGAATGCCCGGTAGCCAATATCAGGTTATTACACAGATATTTTTCATTTCCCGCGAATAAAACCCCTTTAACTGTCTTGTTTTCTGTGAGGATATTGTCTATCCTCCTTTCAAAAAAAATCTCGCCTCCTGCATCAAGGATAGCCTTTCTCACCGAAGATATTATCCCCGGCAACTTATCTGTTCCCAGATGGGGATGTGCTTCGTAAAGAATACTCTCGTCAGCCCCAAAATGACACAATAATTCCAGCGCCCTGAAATTATCTCCGCGTTTTTTTGACCGGGTATATAGCTTACCATCAGAAAAAGTACCTGCTCCTCCTTCCCCGAAACAGTAATTACTGTCGGGATCAACGATGTGTTCCCTGCTTATCCTGGCTATATCCCTCTTTCTATGTGATACAACCCTTCCTCTTTCAAATATTACCGGTTTAATTCCCAGTTCAATAAGACGCAGGGCAGCAAAGAGACCGGCGGGACCTGCTCCTGCAATAAGCACTTCCCTGGCACCTGATACATTTTCAGGTTCAAAAGGCCGGATGATCTGTCCCTGTGCCTCATTGTGCATGAATAAATCGACTGTCAGTAAAACCCTGATCTTTCTCTGCCGGGCATCAACAGACCGCTTAATAATTCTCACATCAAAAGGAACGGCAGGGTCAGCTTTTATGACTTCTGCAGCAGTCCGGCGTATGTTATCCATATCTGCAGCAGCTTCGGGATCAAGAACAATCTGTACCCTTACCAGCATGATTACTCAAAATGAAAGGCAATGATCCATATCCGCGACCGCATCTTTTCTATCGAATTCCTGAACTCTTCATGCCCGCCATATCGGTCATCAACCAATACATTACTCATTCCGTTCGACATCTTAAGCTCCACAGATAATTTGAAATATTTAAGATAAAAATCCAGTCCCGCTCCTGCTTCGAAATAAAGATCAGGCTTTTTAATCCTTATATAAACATCCCTGTCTTCATCAAACTCTTTCTTCGCAGCAAGATCGTACCTGAAATTAAATCCTCCTATCACATATGGTCTTACATTGTTAAGCCTGTCGCCTTTGTACTTGAGTAACAAAGGAAATTCAAGGAAAGATGATTCCAGTCTCTGATCACCGTTGTACAATATAGTGTCTTTATAATAGCTTACGACTCTCTGCCCAAAAGACACTCCGGGTAGAAACCTTATATCCAGATATTTAGCCGGCCGTAAATTTGTGACTATCTGAATATTAATACCTGGTTTCAGCAAAGCAACCTCAGGATAGGGGTATTGATCCAAAGAATCCGGATTAAGACAGTAAGGCGACGGACTGATATTAAAATCCATAGTGTTAAAACCCAAACTGAATCCAAAATGAAGGAGCTTCTCATCATACCAGGATTCATTTTTTGGTTTTTGTCTTTGTCCCTGTGACTCAGAATGTAGTAACAGAAAAAAGAGGGCTGCCAGTATAAATTGTATTCTGCTATTCAATAGTGCCAGATTTTTTTAGTCTTACAAGATAATAAACTGTTATGAATAATAATTATTGCATCCCTTATTTCATTCCGGTATAGACAGTGGCTATTCCTCCACTGAGTGGCTTTTTTTTCAATTCCCTGAAACCTGCTTTTCTCATAAGTTCCAGGAAAGAATCCCCTTCAGGAAACTGCAACACCGACTCAGGAAGATAACGATAAGCTTTCCTGTGACCGGAAAAGAGCCTGCCTATTAATGGCAACACATTGAGAAAATAAAAAACATAAAGATGCTTAAGCATAAAAAGTGATGGTTTCGAAAACTCAAGCACCATTATAACTCCGCCCTTTTTGAGCACCCTGCCCATCTCACTCAGTCCTTTCAGTGGATCAGAAAAATTCCTCACACCAAAAGCCACCATTGCAATATCAAAAATTCTGTCACTGAAAGGTATGCTTTCGGAAGATCCTTTCAAAAGTTCTATCTTTTCTGAGTATCCTCTCTTCTTTATTTTACCGGCAGCCAGTTCAAGCATTTTTTCAGAAATATCGAGACCACTGATACGGCAAGGCTCCAGGCTCATGGCTTCAATAGCCAGATCACCTGTACCTGTGGCTATATCAATTATAGCCGGACTGTCAAATTGTTTAGGAAGGGTTTTGACAGCCTTTCTTCTCCATAAACGGTCAATCCCGAATGAAAGAAAATGATTCAGAAAATCATAACGATAAGCAATGTCATCAAACATCTGCCCTACCTCTTCTTGTCTGTTATGTGAAAACTCTTTCATTTTCTCAGCCAAAGATATTATTTTAGACCTGACTTTTCGTCACAGCTGCTAATTTGATATTATATATTAATAAATTTATATTTTTACATGTCACCAAAAATTAATCCTGATGAATAAAATTATAATGATAACCGGAGCAACAGCCGGATTCGGAAAAGCTATAGCAGTTAAATTTGCAGGCAATGGATATAATATCATTATAACCGGCCGGCGTAAAGAAAGACTTGATGAGCTTGTAAAAGAACTCTCTGCCTATAAGGTAAAAGTTCTTGCGCTGAATTTTGATGTCCGGAACAGATATGAAGTGCAGGATACCATTGAAAAGCTTCCCGGTGAATGGAAGCATATCGACATTCTGGTAAACAATGCAGGTCTTGCCGTGGGAATGGATCATATCGACAAAGGAAATATTGACGACTGGGACAGGATGGTGGACACCAATGTAAAAGGGCTCCTCTATGTCACAAGAGCAGTAGCCCCTTTGATGGTGGCTGGAAACAAAGGACACATATTCAATATATCATCCATTGCCGGGAAGGAGGTATATGAGAACGGCAATGTGTACTGTGCTTCAAAGCATGCAGTCACCGCTCTCTCAAAAGCCATGAGGATAGACATGTTGAAAAACAATATCAAAGTGACAAATATAGCTCCCGGTTTTGCCGATACCGAGTTTTCACTTGTGAGATTCAAAGGAGATAAAGAAAGAGCAAAGGCTGTATATAATGGTATCGAAGCTCTCAGGGCTGAAGATATTGCAGATGTTGTTTATTTCTGCGCTTCTCTGCCCGGGCATGTATGCATCAACGACCTTGAAATTACTCCCACCTGTCAGGCTTCTGTCGGCTATACTGACAGAAAAATTCAATAATATTTTTTTGTGATGTCAAATCCAATATCAAATTACCATCTATGAAACATTTTGTAATGTTTTCCATCTTTCTGTTTGCTACTGTACTGTCTTTTCCTGTACAGGGAGCAACAGTCAATACTGTTGATACCAGAATGATGTCACAGGCTGCTGTGAGCAACAACAGTATTGCTTTTATCTATGCCGAGGACATGTGGACAGCCGGCATTGATGGATCCAATCCCCGCCGACTGACTATAGATGAAGGGGTTGAATCAAATCCGTACTTTTCTCCGGATGGCAGGCTGATAGCCTTCAGTGCACAAGAAAATCCTCCCGAAAAACCTGTAAGACCACCATACCCTGTAAGAGTGAGAAAATAAACAAACAACAGGAAAGATAAGTCAGGCAGAAATATGTTCCTCAGACAGTGATTATTTCTCAACCTGTAAAGAAAACTGTCATCACCGTATTAATTAAAAATGAATAAGTCATACATGTATAGTTATCAATACCTTTTGGATTTTACCCGGCGTATTTTCCGCAGAATAGGATGCAGTGAAGAAGACTCAACAACAATCGCAGATGTTTTTATTGCAGCTGAACTGCGCGGACATGCCTCTCACGGCATGTTGAGAATAAAAGACTACTACGAATTGTGGAAAGCAGAAAGAATAAATGTTAACCCCGTTATAAGGATAGTCCATGAATCACCCAGCACTGCTGTTGTTGATGGCGATAATGCCATAGGTATGGTAGCAGCGAAACGATCCATGGAAATAGCAATTGAAAAAGCAAAGAAAGCCGGGACAGGATGGGTGGCCACACGCAATTCAAATCATTTCGGCATTGCAGGTTATTATGCAATGATGGCTCTTGAGCACGATATGGCAGGTATTTGTCTGACAAATGCCAATCCTCTTGTTGCCCCGGCCCTCTCAATAAGCAGAATGATGGGAACAAATCCTGTTGCTGTAGCTGTTCCCGCACTAAGGCAACCACCCTTTGTGGCAGATTTTGCCACTACTCCTATTGCACGTGGCAAGCTTGCAGTGTCTGAGAAAAAAGGTGAAAATGTACCCTATGGCTACGTTCAGGATAAATCAGGCAATCCTTCAAATGATCCCTCAATCCTCAGAACAGGAGGGTCGATGCTGACATTGGGAGGTGACAAACTGCACGGGAGCCATAAAGGTTATTGCCTGTCATCCATTGTTGATATATTCTCTTCGGTCTTCAGCGGAGCCAACTTCGGTCCCTTCGTACCTCCCAGCGTGGCCTACCTGCCCGTACTGGAACAAAAAACAGGTAAAGGGACAGGCCATTTCTTCGGTGCTGTAAGGATCGATGCCTTCCAGTCTGCCAGAGAGTTTAAAGAAAAAATGGATGAATGGATAGAAACATTCAGATCAGCTAAACCAGCCGATGGCCAGGAAAGAGTACTCATACCCGGCGACCCGGAACGCGAAGCCACAGAGAAATTTATGAAAGAAGGTATAAGTATTGTGCCGGCTATCCTGAAAGACCTTCATGACATAGCTCTTGAACTTGAGATCCCTTTTGAATAGAACTGGTTTTGACAGATAGCTTACTGCTACAACTACTGATTCATAAAACCCTGCTCTTCAAGAACCTGCAATAATGTTTCCGAGAAATGGACATTATCTTTACGGGTATATCTCACATCAGTGAATACCTGCGCCAATGTCTCTTTGTTATTTTCCCTGATGAACAGCTCGGAATCACTTCTGTTCTCTTTCTGAGAGTAGAGTTCCTCTATATCTTTATCGGTATAATCCTTATATGTCTCTTTATGAGTAATGGCTTTCAAGGGCAGGCGGTCAACCTGCTCCGGGTTTTCAGCCGGCCATCCAAGAGTGACTGTGGTAACAGGAACAACTCCGGCCGGCAGCCTGAGAATTTTTATAATATCTCTGGTCATATAAATAGTAGTACCAAGATAACATATACCTAGTCCTTCCGATTCAGCTGCTATACAAACAGTCTGTGCAGCAAGCAGCGCATCAGTGGCAGCAGTCATAAATGAAAGGAAATTATCATAACCCGGATCTGCCTTCCTTAACCTGCACCACTTGTTAAACCTGTTAAAATCGGCACAAAAAGTAAGGACTACAGGAGCTTCGGTAACCATACTCTGATTGAAATGACAGGGAGCAAGCTCCTTTTTTATTTCCATATCCCTTGTTATTACTATACTGTAAACCTGCATGTTGCCTGTAGTAGATGTTCTGCTTCCCTGCAACAGCAGATAATCAAGCATCTTCTCCTCCACATCTCTCTCAGAGTATTTGCGGATAGTTCTGCGGTTTAATAATGATCCTGATATAGTGCCCATATAACGTATTTTTTTCTTACAAAGGAAATAATTTCCCGGAAAGAGACGGGTATCTTCCGACGGATTTTTTATATTAGCAAAATACTTTATCAGTTACTGATAATAAACTCATGAAATCAGTATCCCGTACAAAGCGAAAAACAATATGGCCTGTAAAATTAAACTATTTACGTATGAAAAAAATTTTTTCTGTTATTATCATTCTGTTCACTGTAACCCAGATAGGAGCACAAATGAAACCTGAAGAGACAGAAGACTGGTCGAGAAGACCTGAGATAGTAAGCCCCGGAAAGGCCGGAGTACCTCCATCCGATGCCATCATCCTCTATTCCGGTCCTGCTGATGCCGTGAACTGGATCCAGGAAAACGGAGGTACAGAGATGAAATGGATTGCTGATTCTGCTCTAACAGTTGTACCACGCACCGGAGGCATTAAAACAGTCAGATCATTTGGCGACTGCCAGCTTCATGTAGAATGGAGATCTCCTTCCGAAGTATCCGGGAGCAGTCAGGGAAGAGGGAACAGCGGGATTTTCCTCATGGGCCTTTACGAATTGCAGGTACTTGATTCGTATCAGAATGAGACTTATTATAATGGCCAGGCAGGTTCCATTTACAAACAGCATATACCCCTTGTCAATGCCTCTCTCGGACCGGGAGAATGGCAGACATACGATATAATATTTACCGCTCCTGTCTTTCAGGAAAACGGAGACCTGCTCAAACCAGCCTATTTTACTGTACTGCATAACGGAGTCCTGATACAGAACCACGTTGCTCTGAGAGGACCAACAGAATATATTGGGATACCTGCTTATAAGGCACACGAACCAAAACTGCCCATATCACTCCAGGAACACGGCAACCCCGT
>JAAYDB010000056.1 GCA_012729475.1 Bacteroidota bacterium | reverse complement strand
TGGTAAATTACATATCAATTCTGTAAGTATTCTTACTAATGGTGAACTTAAAAAACTATTCGGAGGAGATTGTGCAGGAATAGGGAGTAGCTAACAGAACCCTATAAGAAGAAAAGGATGAGATAAATATGAAGATATGCTAATTATAATTTTTAATTGTTTAACAGAACTCTTTTATGGTTCCGGTATATTCAATATTTGTGATTTACGAAAACCATAGATTTTTTAAGAAGGTGTAATTAATTTTAGTTTAACCATGAAAAAAATATCAAACTTTTTGGTCCTAAATATCATATTTTACCTTTATACACCCATCATAATAAACGGACAATCGAAATCATTGACGGTCCCCTATACTATTAATATTAAAGACACCTTCAAAAATTTAAAACCGTTTAATTTAAGCAGGTTGGGAAGTGAACTGACATATATCCCACTTGAGACTACTGCTGAAAGTATGATTGGTGAGATCTACCAAGTCGAGTCAGGAAATAAATACATATTCATTAACGAGACTGGAAGGCTGCTTCAATTTGCTAATACCGGAAAATTCATAAGGCAGATCGGCTCGGCCGGAAGAGGTCCGGAAGAATATACCAGGGTCCTCAGTTTCTGTCTTGACACAGTAAATAAGGAGGTTTATATTCTATCCGCATCAAAGAAAATGCTGACCTATGGTTTCGACGGAACTTATAAATATGAAATTAATTTAGGCTTCCGTCCAGCCCAGGTTATTCTTAAAGATCAGAATACCCTAATGTTTCATTTAGTAAATGCCCCCGGACAGGATGATCCGAGCTGGATATTAACAAGTAAAAGAGGTGTTGTACTGACAAAGATGAAAAACACCGTCAAAAGAACAATTCAGCTCGGGTATATCGTAATGAGTTCCCCCCTCTACAGGTTTAAAGGTTCGGTTCATTTTATGGAATTTGGAGTTGATACAATATATTACTTCAATAACAATCAGAAAAAACCATACGCTTCCCTTTTCATGGGTGATCTGAAGATGGATCCGAATGCAAATGTGAAGGATCATCGTCTTCAGGCTGAAAAATTATGGTTAAATTCCATAGTTGAGAATGATGGATTTATGTTCCTGAAGTTTTACAAGGGTATGTCAAATACACCTGTTTGTGCTGTTTATGATAAAGGTACAAATAGTGTTACATTTATCGAAGGCAATGGTCTTAAAAATGATATAATTGGAGGAACATACTTCTGGCCGGAACAAGCCTTAAAAGACCAAAGACTAATCGGTTATTTAGATGCTTTTGATATTTTGAAGAGAGAAATACCGGCAGATCTTAGAAAAAAGATCAATCAAACCTCAAATCCGGTTCTGATGATCCTTAAATAATTGCAATAAACACATAATAACTGAAAGAGAAGGGCAGGAAGCTTTTCACCGAACTCTGGGCTTTTCGTTCTTTGCTACTTCCTGCCCCAGACCTTTCCTTAAAAAAGGAGATAGCCTATGCGAAGATAAAAAATTACCACAACTCCGACAGCGGTCCCTGTCGCTTCTTAATGGGTCAGTGTAACTGACTTGTGAATAGATAAATCAGGGAAATTTAGATTAAATTATAACCAAATTAATGTGTTATGAAAAAGCTAAATAAATTACAGATAAATCCTGAAAGGATTATTAATAATGAAGAATTAAGAGAACTTCAAGGAGGACAATGGTGTGGGATTTGTGATGTAACTTGTGGTTCTGGAGTGACAAGCTCAGGTGAAACTTGCGGTGATAGTTATGAAGATGTTATTTACTTTATGACCTTATTACATCAAAGCTCAGGTTGTTCGTGGGCATGTTATGGTTGATGATTTATTAAAAGAGCTTCTTAATATGTTATTTATTACCATGTATAAGTACAAATATTATGAAGCTCTTTTCTATGTGATATCAATAGGGTTACATTATCAAGGATTAAAAATAATGAAAATAATTAGTTTAAAATTAGGAGTTCTACTATTATTGATAGTCTGTTCCTGTAAAAATGAAAACAAAAGTATTAATTCAGTTTCAGTTATAGATATAGGATCTAGTGTGAATAACTGGAAAGTAGCTAATCTCAGCTCTTTTGCTGATCGAATTCAATATGTCCCACTAGAAAACGCCGATAACATGTTGCTCCGCAATATTGTGGACGCAGATTTCTCAAAAAGGCTGATTCTTCTTGCAGATAATAATAAATGTCTATTGTATGATCCACAAGGAAATTTTATCAGCAAGATAGGGAATCAGGGAAGAGGGCCAGGCGAATATCTATTAATCACTGATTTTGGAATAGGTTCCGGAATTACCCCAAATATTTATGTTTCATCTTTTAATGATATTTATGAATATAATATTAACGGCTCCTTCATCAAAAAGTATTCGAATAGTTTGTTGATAAATGATACCGTAGCTGTATCTAGTTGGAAAATATTTTCAGACTCCTTATTCTTTGGACATATACCAAATAACACAGGTGAAAATAGTGCTAAAGCTATCATTTTTGATAAGTATGGGAAAGTAGTGCACGCTTATAAAAATTATGATTTGTTTACCAGGGATTTTAAGAATAGCACTAGTACATACGAAAACTTTGCGCATATTAACTATTTTAAGGACACGTTATTTTATAAAAATATTTTTAATGACACCATCTGGATTTTAAATAACCAATCTAGGCTTGTTGGAAGGTATACTTTTAATTTTGGAAATTATAAATTCCCGACTTCTGAAAGGGCGAAGATTCAAAATTGGAAACTAACCATGTCTAATTATATGTTTGTTTCGGAAGTTTTTCAAACTGAAAATTATCTATTTATAAATTGCGATTTTAAGTCCTATTTCCCAGCTAAGCGATTAACCCCCAAAATTATCATGGGAATGTCTGCAGAATATAATACTACTAATGCTTTAGGTATTTATAATAAAACGACCAAAGAGCTTTTTTTCTGTGAACCAACTAGTACAGATAATCCTATGTTTACTTCCGGAATTTATAATGATATTGATGCAGGTCCGAGATTTTTTCCAAAAGTACAAGTAAACGATTCTACAATGGTCATGTTTGTTTCTGCAAAGGAACTTAAAGACCATGTTGAAAGCGATGATTTTAAAAATAATACACCTAAATATTCAGAAAGAAAGAAAGAACTTAAGGAAATAGCTGATAACCTGGGTGAATTTGATAATCCGATATTAATGTTTGTAACATTTAAGTATTAGTGCAATTTCCCTATTACAAACAACTCGATTCCATGGATTGTGGCCCATCCTGCCTTCGCATGATCTCTAAATACTATGGGAAGTCCTATTCAATCCAATCCCTCCGCAACAAAGCTTTCATAACAAAATCCGGTGTCTCGATGCTTGGCATCAGCGAAGCAGCCGAAAGCATCGGTTTCCGTACCCGGGGTTATCGTCTTACCTGGGAACAGCTTCGCGACGAAGTGCCACTTCCCTGTATTGTGCACTGGAACCAGAGGCACTTTGTAGTGGTGTACAGGGTTAAGAAGCAGAGGGCGTGGGGTAGGGAGAAGGTGGCTGAGAGTTCAGGGCTCAGGGCTCAGGGCACACAAGGAGCAAAGCGCATCGTCTTCGGCCAACCTTCGGTGAACAGAAATAGCACAGCTGATAAAGCAATGGGCAGGGAATGATGAATTATGATTACGGATTAATAAAAATATCCTATCTTGCGTTTGTCCGTTGCATTTATTTATATGTGTGCTTTATTCAGAAACAGATATGTTATCGGTACAAAAAGATACCAAGGTTACGATTATTCATTGTCTGGGAAATATTTTGTTACCATCTGTACAAAAAACAAAATACCGTATTTTGGTAATATTGAAGACGGGAAATTAAAATTATCAGATATTGGGATCATTGCCAGGAATTTATGGATTGAAATTTCAGATCATTTTCAGAATATTGAATTGGATGAATTCATAATAATGCCCGATCATATTCATGGAATAATATCAATTAAAACAAATTCCGATGGTATTATTGTAGAAACGAGGCATGTGGCAAATGTAGAAACGAGGCATG
>JAAYDB010000010.1 GCA_012729475.1 Bacteroidota bacterium | reverse complement strand
CCCTTTATCTGATAAGACTTACGGTCTTTGGTAATAAAGAGAACTGATGCCTTACTCCCGTTAAGGATGTTATCAAGAGTCTTACTGAAATAATTATTTGCAATAACTATAGTTTCATCATCATATTTCGATACACAAGTGGCATATATAGAATTAGGAATTCCTTGCTTATCAATTGTTGTCAGGACTACAGGTCCTTCTCTCTCTTCCCATGCCTGCTTTACTGTTTCCGGTAATTTTGCCATAATTTATTTTACTTAATATTAGAATGTCATTTAATTTTTGTCCACAATATACAAGAAAAATGATAAATCAAAGCCAGCACAAAACTTCAGAAATTACAGAGTAATTTAACTTTAAAAAAATGTCATGCAGTTTTTCTGTATTTCCTTACTGCCAGACTCATAAATACTGCAGCCAGAATTAAAAGAGAATAGAAATCTCTTGCTATATCGCTAAAAGCAGATCCTTTAAGCATTATCATCCGGTATATTTTCATGAGATAAGCCATTGGATTGATAATATCGAATTTACGGGCCCATAAAGGCATACTGTCCATTGGGGTGAAGATCCCGCTCATCAGTATAAAAATGATCATGAAAAAAAATGCAATAAACATATATTGTTGCTGAGTAGAGGAGAATGTGGAAATTAAAAGTGCCAGACCGAGAACGCCTGCCAGAAATATTGCTGAACACAGAAACATAAGCCCAATGCTTCCCCGGAAAGGTATGTCAAACAAAATTTTACCCAGAATAAGTCCCAGAGCAAGATCAACGAGTCCTATTATCATAAAGGGGACCATCTTAGCTGTTATGAACTGGTATTTCTTTATTGGTGTCACATTTATCTGTTCTATTGTCCCTGTCTCCTTTTCTTTTACAAGATTCAGACCTGCCAGAAGAAAGCCTATGGCAGTAACCAGTATTGCCAGGATTCCCGGAAGCATATAATATTTATAGTTAAGCAGCTCATTATACCAGTAGCGGTTGGTTACTTTAATCTGCGGCATGGCGGAAAGGGTTGTTACTGCAGCATTTTGCCTGATGATATCAATATTGTAGTCTTGTAAAACTCCGTTCAGATAAGCCCAGGAAAGCTGTGCTGTTGTGGCATTTATGGCATTTACAGAAACCATGACAGGACAAACCCGCCCGGAAGTAGTTTCCTTATCCAGGCCTTCAGGAATATGCAGGATCATATCACACCTGTTGCGGTGAAGCATGTTATTGGCTTCTTCTTCTGAATGTGTAAAACACGTGATTTTGAAAAACCCGGAACCTTCAAGCCGGCTTATCAGGTTTCGGGATACCGGTGACATATCCCTGTCAATAATACCGAGATTAATATTTTTTATTTCGAAAGTAACAGCAGGGACCAGCAGAACCATTTGAACCAGGGGCACTGCAAAGATGGCTTTACCAATGAATTTATCCCTGAAAATCTGCAGGAACTCTTTTCTGATAAGATATAATATAGTCCTCATTTTTAATTAATTATTATCTTTTCTCCTCCTGTATATTTACCTGCATACCTATTGAAGTCTTATTTTGAATTTCCTTACACTAAGAACTATGAAAAACAGGGTCATAATTGTAAGGATCAGTGTCTCTTTCCATACAGAGAAGAAACCTGTTCCTTTTATCATGATATTTTTAATAATAGTAATATAGTACCTTGGCGGGAGGAAATATGCCACCACATCATAAACACGGGGCATGTTTTCCAGAGGGAAAATAAAACCTGAAAGCAATATTGTAGGGAGCATCAGTCCGACCAGTGAAATAAAAATTGCCTGTTGCATGGTTTTTGAAACCGTTGAGATAAGGATCCCGAGGGAAAGACTCATGAGTATATAAAGCATACTTTCGGCAAGCAAAAGGGAAAGACTGCCTTTAACAGGCAGATCAAAGGCAATTCTGGAAAGAAGAAGGATGAGCAATACATTTATGAATGAAAGAATAAAATAGGGCATCACCTTACCTAAAATTATCTGTGAGGGTTTAAGTGGTGACACCAGAAGAACTTCCATTGTTCCGAATTCTTTTTCGCGTGTAATCGTTATGGAAGTCATGAGGGCACAGATAAGAATAAGGATGAAAGTAATAACCCCCGGGACAAACATGAAATGACTTCTCAGTTCAGGGTTATAGAACATCCTTACTTCAGGACTTACAAGTATTTTGGCTCCGGAATTTTTTTCTCTGTATTCCATGTTAAAATCTGACACAATAGCTGATGCATAATTTGTTATCAGAGTGGCTGTATTGGGTTCTGATGCATCGGTAATTATACTCATATCCGCTTCTCCCCTGCTGACGAGATCGCGGCCAAAATTCTCCCCGAATACAATTACAGCTTTCGCCCTGCCTGTTTTCATTATCATATCAATATCATGATAACTCTGCAGGTCTTCAACTTTCCTGAAAAAATCCGAAGAACACATTTTGTCGGATATCTTTTGTGTAACATCATCTTTCGACAGATCAAGGAAAGCTATACCTGCATCTTTTATTTCCATACTTATCACAAAACCGAATATAAGTATCTCAGCAACAGGCAATCCGAAAAGGATCACCAGAGTACGGTAATCTCTGAAAATATGAAGAAACTCTTTTTTGACAAATCCGTGAAAACGTTTCATTATATTATTCTGATAACTGTCTTAATGTTCATTTTAAAAGTCATATTTTTCCTGTTTCCGGTAAAAAAATATGAATTATTCCAGGCCTCCTTCAACATTCCTGGATGGCCTGGCGATTTTAATAAATACTTCTTCTATTGAACCGGCATTATATTGTTTCCGTAATTCTTCCGGGGTGTCCAAAGCTACTATTCTGCCTTCACTCATTATAGAAACTCTGTCACAATACTCTGCTTCATCCATATAATGTGTTGTCACAAATACGGTTATTCCCCGGGCTGTAGCTTCATAAATCATTTCCCAGAACTGTCGGCGGGTTACCGGATCAACTCCTCCGGTTGGCTCATCCAGAAAAACAATCCTGGGTTCATGTAATATCGCAACAGAAAATGCCAGTTTTTGCTTTAATCCCAAAGGAAGTGATGATATCATACTGTCGCTGTATTGTCCGAAATTAAGCTGTTCCAGTAAAGCGGTTGTCCTGTCCTGTATCGTCTTCTTTTTCATTCCATAAATACCACCGTAAAGCATTATATTCTCTTTTACTGTAAGATCATCATAAAGAGAAAACCTCTGACACATATACCCTATATTCTTTTTTATTTCTTCTGCCTGCTTTTTTGCATCAAAGCCTGCTACCATAACTGTCCCTGATGTAGGTTTTGACAAACCTGACAATATTCTGATAGTAGTGGTTTTCCCGGCTCCGTTAGCTCCAAGAAATCCGAAAATTTCGCCTTCAAAAACATTAAAATTAAGATTGTCGTTGGCAACGAAGTTCCCGAACTTCTTGACCAGATTTCTGACTGATATTACTGTATTGCCTGTCATTGGTAATGAATGCTTTCTGTTCCCATAAGTTCCAGGAATCTGTCCTCAATACCCGCTCTGCCCTCTGATATACTGAAGTCATTTATGCCCTTACTCAGGAGATATTCATTCAGATCGCCCAAAGGATTATCCTTACTGAATGTGGTATGTATTGAATCTCCGAAGGGATAGGCTGAAATTGTGAGAGGAAAACTTCTGAGTATTTTCAGCAGATTATATTTATCAGAGGCTTTCACATAAAATAGTTTGCGGGTGAAACTGTCTTTTAATACTTCCGGCGGATTAACAGACAATATTTGTCCTTCCTGGATCAGTGCTACTCTGTCGCATTTCGTTGCTTCATCCATGTAAGGTGTTGAAACAACAACTGTAATATTATGGGCTTTTAGTTTCCCGAGCATTTCCCAGAATTCGGTACGCGATACGGCATCAACGCCTGTGGTGGGTTCATCAAGAACCAGCAGACGGGGCTTGTGAATCAGGGCACACGATAATGCTAGTTTCTGTTTCATGCCACCGGATAATTGTCCTGCAAGTCTTGTCTTGAAGGGTTCGATATGAGAATAAATATCTTTTATCAGTTCATAATTCTCTTCTATCGTTGTGCCGAACACCGATGCATAAAATCTCAGATTTTCTTCTACCGACAGATCCATGTAAAGGCTGAAACGCCCGGGCATATATCCAATATTCTCCCGCAATTTCCGGTACCCTTTCACACAATCCACCCCCAGGACCGTCATACTTCCTTCATCAGGAAGATAAAGAGTGGTGATGATCCTGAAAAGGGTTGTTTTTCCGGCTCCGTCAGGACCAATAAACCCGAATATCTCCCCTTCATTGACATCAAAGGATATACCTCTCAGAGCCTGTGTGTTGCCAAAGTTCTTCGCAATGCCAGATGCTTCAATTACTTTTTGCATGCTTTTCAGAATATTGCTTCTCCGGGCATTCCCGGCTTCATTGTACCATCATTTTTTACTTCTATAGTAACAGCATATACGAGTGTTACCCTTTCTTCTTTAGTCTGTATTATCTTTGGAGTAAATTCAGCCTTGTCTGCTATATGTCTTATCCTTCCCGGGTAAGTTCTGTATTCTTTTTCTCCTTCATCAATCCTTACCGTACACTCATTTCCTGTTCTGAGAGTACCTAATTGAGCTCCGCTTACATACACTTTGAGTCTGATGAGTGAAAGGTCTGCAATTTTTACCAGAGGTCTGCCTGCTGCAGTGACTTCTCCCTCTTCCGCATATTTCTCAAGGATAGTCCCTTCAAGAGGACTTATGACACAACTGCGTTCGGCCTGCTCCCCCAGTGTTGCTTTTTTTGACTCATAAACCGATAATTCTGCTGCTATTGAGGCTCTTTGGGTATTATTTGCAGCTATCTGTTTTTCCAGTACCGCCACCTGTCCTTTTAAATCATCATATTGCTTTTGTGTGGCAGCATCGTTTTTGAGCATATTGGCTATCCTCTCAATATTCACATTGAGATTGGCTATCTGCTGATCAAGTATTTCATTCTGCGCATTAACAGAAGATATCCGGGTTCTGATACTTCTCATACCGGCATCTATTTCAGCTTTCTGAAGATGAAACAGAGTAGTGTCGATAAGAACAATTTTCATTCCTTTTTCAACAACAGAGCCTTCTGTGACGCCAAATTCAAGAATACGTCCGCCAGTCTCTGCTGACACAGTCACCTCCCTGGCTTCAAAAGTACCATAAGCATCGGCTTCGTCAGAATTTCCGGAACAAGCTGCAAGAAGTGCTGTTACAACGACAATTATCAATTCAGGTTTCATAAGAATTTATAGTTTAGTTTTTATTCTATTTCCTGTCCGCTGATATTCATATATTCCACCCTGGCCAGAGCAAGACTGATAGTATGTATCTCATAGTTTATCCTGGCCTGGTTTTCGGCATTGAGTTCATTAAGGTATTCCGTGGCAGTTATAGTGCCGTTATTATACTTTGATTCAGCAGCAGATGTAATTCTCTTTCTCAGTTCAATGAGTTCTATGTCTGTCTCAAGAAGTTCTTTCATGCTTTTTATTTCAGCATTTTTGGCATTAAGCATCCTCTTCAGATTATCTTTCATTTCTTTCTTCCTACCGTCAATAAGATCTTTCTGAAGCAAGACAATCTGTTTTTCATTCTTCGCCTTGTTCCAGTCGAGTATGTTCCATTTAACACCAGCACCCAGGATATAAAAAGGAGCAAATTCATCCCTGAAAAAATTACTGCCCGGAGGATTACCATAACCAAATGTGGCAAAACCAAAAGCTTTTGGTATTCTCCGGCTTTGAATCTGTTTAACCGATTCTTCAAGCTGTTCTTTACGTAAATCGAAAATCTGCAACTCAGGACGGAAAAGTTCATCAGTCAGTTCCTCATTTATAGGAGGAACAACAAGCTGTACCGATGTATCTGTCTCATAGCCTGTAAGATCTGACAGATTCTTTATCAAAGATGTTTTTCTTATACTGTTTTCAGAAATCTGCTGTTCAAGCTTTAGCTTTTCTGAACTTAGAACATCAATATCCGATTTGGGGACCATGCCATTTTCGACAGCTGATTCCAGAGCTATAATTTTTTTGTTTATCAGTTCCAGATAATTTTGAAGAAGATCTTCCTGCCGTTCAAGAAGTAATATGTTAAAATAATAGGTATTTACCTCGCTCCTTAATTTATACAGATCCGTTTCATTCTGTTTCTCATTGACAAGCAGGCCCGCTCTTTCAAATGCCCTTGCACTTTTAATTGCCCCGCCGTCATATATCATCTGGTTAATATCAACAGTAACTTTATACTGCTCATTTGGCAGAGGTTTGATCATGTCGCCGATACCCGGAACCGGTAAAGCTCCAATAACGTCATTAATATCCATGACCGACGAGTTATAAGTGAAGGAACCATTTGCATCAAGAGTGGGAAGCCAGGCCCTGGAAAGGTTCTTATCCTTATACTCCCATATCCTGTTATAAACCTCTTTTTCTGCTGAAACCACTGCTGCGGTATATGCCCTGTCGTAACACTCCTTAAGTGTTATCATTTCCTGCGCTCCAATATTATATCCCCTGAAAACCAAGTATAACAGGATGAATAAAATCAATTTTTTTCGTTCCATTTTATTCCGGGTTTCTTTTGTTTCCGATTTTTGTTTTCTTATCCTCATTGTGTTATTTCATTGTAAATCATTTTTTCAGAGCTTTGATTACAAATTGAGTTGCAAAATCTTTCCTCTTTTCAATGAATTCATCAAAGCCCGTCCCATGCTTTTCCAGTATCCGTGATACTATTTCAAAACCTGCAAAAGGAAATAAACTCAAAGCCGCAACTGAAACCATTATTTGCGGAAAATCTTCCCTATTGATATTGTATGCATTAAGCTCTTTTTTATGTTGAGCATGCAGTGTATCCCATAACTTATGTACTTCAATCTTCTCCATAAGTTTTGTCATTCTCTCCGGATTCCTGTTTATCTCATTCAGCAAAAAAGAAGGAAGTCTGCGGTTATTCATCAGAAAATCTATGTGCTCATGAAAAAAGAACCTGATCTTTTCTTCAAATGTAAGATCCTGGTCTAATACCGGGGCAAAACGCATTAACATCTGATTGACTGTTTTTTCAAAAACCGTATTGAAAAGGTGGTCTTTTGTGCGATAATAATAATGTAATAATGATTTGTTTATTCCTGCCCTGTCTGCAATATCCTGCATCCTGGCGCCATCCATTCCCTTTTCTAAAAAAACCTCTGAAGCAGCTTCTAAAATCCTGCTTTCTGTCTGCTTATCGTTTTCTGTCATAGTATTTAACCATTTATTTAAACCATATTGTTTAACTATTTAGTTTAACTTATTGGTCAAATATAGAAATAATATTGATTCACTACAAATAAAATTTTCTGTTTCCTGTTTTGTGCTAAAGACACCCAAAATGAATTTTATTTAATTATTCCCGGAATTTAATGCTGTGCAAAACATTGATTCTTTTTTTCCATGACACCGGAGGTGTCAACATCCAGTAGCCCGGGTTCCACCCCGGGAAAGGTGCATTACATCATAACAACAACCCTG
>JAAYDB010000055.1 GCA_012729475.1 Bacteroidota bacterium | reverse complement strand
TCTCCGCTGGCGCCGACATCAACCACCAGGATAACAGAACAGGGTACACCCCCCTGATGAATGCACTAAACGGTTGTAATAATGATGTTGCAGGATTTTTAATCAGGCAGGGGGCAGATATTAATATCAAGTCCAATGACGGTGCCACTGCCCTTATCCTGGCATGCGGCTGCTCAGAAGATATAGCTAAACAGATGCTTGAGAAAGGAGCAGACATCCATGCATTAACTGACAAAGGGAATGGTGTCTTTACTCAATGCACCCTCATGGGTTTAAAAAGGGAAATTGTTAGCTATAAATTTGCCGAATATCTTTTGGCCCAGGGCGCTGACATCGATGAGGCTAATACAACATCCTGGTACAAGGGCTATACTCCCCTGTTCTGGGCTGTGTCATCCGGTGATGAAAAACTGGTTAGCTTCCTTGTTAAAAATGGTGCAAATGTCAACGCTATTGCAGTTGAGGGCAAAACACCCCTTTCAATAGCCACTGAGGCAGGAAATGAGAATATAGTTAAAATACTTAAAGCCGGTGGAGCAAAATAAAAAATACAACTGATAAATAATTGAATAATAATGATATATATAATATGCAAAAAACAGACCAACAAGTTAACTATTTATATCAATAATGAAAAAAATGAAAATACCTGCAACATTAATCATTCTCCCTCTGGTTCTTTTACTTGCCACCAGTTGCGAAAAGACCGGATCAGAACCGGGAGATGAGCTCCAGACACAAACAGCTGAATTTACAGGCGGATCATTTAAGATGATCCTTTGTCCCGGAGGGACCTTCCTTTCCAATGCTGATGACGGTGATCAGGATTTTGAAGACGGACCTGAGCTTACCGTTGAACCCTTCTGGATATCAGAAGTCGAAGTCACCAATGAACTGCTGGCATGGATCTACAATTGTGCTTCGGGGCTGGATATTGTCCCGGGTGCCATTTCAGGAGGGCCTCCCATATTTGATACCGAAGATATTAATGCCCCTAACTACCTCTGTGACGACTATGTGAAATGGGGGGATCAGCCACTCATTTATATGGGAGGATCACAGTTACATGGTTATTATGACATAGAACGGAATAATGGCTTTAATGTCAGAAGCGGACTTGATAATCATCCCTGCACCGATATTACATGGTACGGCGCAATTATGGCATGCAACTGGCTCACTGAACAGGGGGCCGGTCTGGGGACGCTTAGCAAAGTATACTCCGGAATTGATTATGATGAATGGTGGGCTGATCAAACGGTATGTGATTTTAATAAAAAGGGATTCAGGTTACCCACCCCGGCTGAATGGGAGTGTGCTGCAAGATGGCAGGGGAGTGACAATTCCGGTGATTGCTATGAATACCCTGCCGGCAGCGGTCAGTACTGGACCCGAGGAGGATGTGCCAGCGGCGGAACAGCAACTGCGGATAATGTAGCAGTCACATCACAGGTGGCCGTTTATAAATATAACGATCCGGGCCTTGAAAACCCTCAGGATGTCCAGGATGTTAAGGGAAACAGGAAAGCCAATGCCCTTGGACTCTATGATATGAGTGGAAATGTCTGGGAATGGTGCTATGATAAGGCTGACAGCTGGAAATTCAGGATCATCAGAGGAGGTGGATTAGCTAGTTATTATTCTGATGTAAGGGTAATTTCAACCTGGGATTATCCGGCAGATGCTACTGCCAGCGATCTGGGCTTCCGGCTTGTGATGAGTGCCGATTAATGGTTTGACAGCGAAGGTTATCTCTTATATGTAGATTCATTGAACCTGATATACAATTAATTAATATTACCGGATTAAATATGTTATAAGTAAGATAGTAATCTTTCATTATTATTAGGAGCTCCAAATGAAAATACAAATATTTCTACCTCTTCTTTCCCTGATTCTATCAATGCATGCCATGGTACTGAATTCACAGGATCATTCTGTAAAAAATCAATCTCCGCTTATCACTCAGGAACGAGAATCGATCATTACTAAATATTTATCCGGACAAATTATTCACCCTTCACAGGTATACCTCAGTCAGATCAATGTCTCTGATGAACCGGAATTTCTCCTGAACCTAAGTGTCAAACAAAACTGGGACGGAGAAAAATGGATTGATGCATGGCAATATGTTTATGAATATGGCTCAAACAATAAAGTTACGTCTCTTACATATTCGATCTGGTATGAAACAAACTGGAATTATTATACACAAATACTCACTAAATATAATGAGGATAACAAAATAATTGAGTTTACCACTTTACGTTGGAATGGAGAAAACTGGCTGCCAAACAGCAAATCTTCAAATTATTATGATGAAAATAAAGAATTGACCGAAGTTGTTAATTATATATATCAGGATAGATGGCGGGAATCGAGCAGATTGGTATATACTTACGATAATACAGAACGAATTACTCAAACTAATGACACCATTAATCAAACAATCGAACAAATAACACAATTATGGAGTGGTTATTGGGTAGATAAAGAAAAGACTACCACTTCTTATACCATAAAAGGGAAAAATAGTTTCCCTCTCGAAAGTATTACTAAGTTGTGGTACATCTCGTACTGGGCTGACAAAAACAGGATCTTATATAAATACGATTCTCTTTATAACCTTACCGAACATGTCCGGCAGGTACCGGGAACAGCAGACTGGGTCAATGAGAAAAGAAACGTTTATAAATATGACATGAAAAACATGACAGAAGACCTGTATCAGGAATGGGGTGGCTTTGGAGATAATACAGGATGGAAAAATGTCAAGGTATATTTAAAGAGCTATGTTGACAGATATTTATCAGAGAAAGTGTATAAGGAATGGATTGGTGACGAATGGTTGAATATTTCAAGAAATGTATATGCTTACTTAAATGATACCATTTCTGAAGATCTGTTTCAGGTCTGGGCTGACCCATATTGGGTGAATGATAAATTGCATAGTTATACCTATGATATGAATAAATGCAGAACTGAAGACCTCCACAGCAGATGGGATGGTGATACCTGGATCTGGTGGGAAAGGGAACTGTATTTTTACTCAAGCGTAACTGAAGTAGATACATATTATGAAGATAATATCCCATTGGGAATCCTGAAAAATTATCCTAATCCGTTTAATTCAGGGACTACAATAAGTTATTCAATACCACAGCAAGGATTCGTTTCGATCAGGATCTACAGTCCATCGGGTAAACTGATTAAGACCCTTATAAATGAGATTCAGCCTCCAGGACAATACGAGATAATTTTCATTCCTCATAATATGCCGGCAGGAATTTATTTTTATACACTGCAGAATAACAATTTGATATTATCTAATAAGATGATCCTTATCAGATAATATCCCATTAAACCGGAACTGAAAGATATTAGAACCATTTGATCCTGTTGCCTGACAGGTATTAAAACCATATATCCTGTTTTCCTTTCCCTGATTGTCATATTTTCCTTCATACTAAAAGTAATTAAAAGACCGCTACTGGTATCCTGAATATGACTTTTGCCAAAGTATTAGTATCTTTATGGTCATGGCCGACCTGATAACCGCGTAATTATTTGCGGACGATTTATTGAACATACTGTAGGCTGAAGAGTTAATATCTTTAACAAACAGTAATTATAAAATAATTTCATGAAGTTTTTATCTAACTATAAATCTTACCTGACATGAAATCACAGATCAAATCTATTCTTATACCGACAGACTTCTCAGAGTCGTCAGACAATGCTCTTAATGTGGGCATCTCAATAGCTGAAAGACATAAAGCTGAGATCATTTTGCTTCATGTAATAGACAGGTTTGCCTACCTGCAGCCTGCGGAAGTTTTTCTTCCGGATGTCAGACCTCTGCCTGACATAAATTATATGATAGAAAACAGGATAAAAGAATTTGCGGAAAACATTAAGAAAAAAACAGGTCTTGAAGTAAAAGGGAAAGTACGCAGCGGTCAGCCCTTTGAACAAATATGCCGTCTGGCTTTTGAGGAAGAAGTGAGCATGATAGTTATTGCTTCACACGGATCTGGTGGACTCAGAGGATTGTTTATGGGTTCAGAGGCTTACAGGGTAGTGAAAAATGCTACTTGCCCCGTTCTTACAATTCCCGGAAAGTGGAAAGACAAAGAATTTAACAAAGTCCTCTTCCCTGTAAGACTTATTCCGGGTGCTCTCGAAAAATACATTTATTCCCGCCCGATAATTGAAAAGAATAATTCTGAACTGTACCTTCTTGGGCTTACAGACACAAAAGATGCAGAAAATAAGGAGGAACTGGACCAACTTGTTGACAAACTCAAAGTTCAGCTTCAAAACGACAGGATCAGATACCAGACAAGTTACTGTAAGGGGGATGATTTCCCTGATGAGGTAATAAAGAAAGCAAAAGAACTTGGTATTGACCTGATAATTTTAACTGCCAATATTGATACTAACTGGAAAAACTTTTTTATCGGCCCGTTTGTACAACAGGTAATTAATCATTCCAATAACCCTGTGCTGAGCATCAAACCATCATACACCAGTAAAGAGCAGTTCCATAACACAGGATCAGACATACCAGAGTAAATTACTAATTGAAAAAAGTCTGTTCAGAATTAACCATATATGTTCAGAATCCGAAAAATAACCAATCCCTGTCTTGAAGGGAACCGGCAGGCTGTGGAGAAAATCAAAAGTATCATGAAACAGCAGTTTTCTGCTGTCAGTGCAGAACAGATTGATGATATCCCGCGCCAGATGACCAACCCCGTAAGAAAAAAATATTATACATCGCTTATTATTGCTGATGATATACATGGGAACATCCGGGGATTTGCTGTATTGATGTACATGTCGGACCTTCAGTTCTGTTATCTTGATTATCTCGCTGTGACACCTGGACGTCCTACTTCCGGAGTAGGAGGATCTCTATATGAAAGGGTAAGAGAAGAAGCTGTTTCTCTTGATACTACAGGTTTATTTTTTGAGTGTCTGCCGGATGATCCCGGTCTGTGCCGCGATCAGACCTCTCTGTCGCAGAACAAGAAACGTCTTGCCTTCTATGAGCGTTACGGAGCTTATCCGGTCATTAATACTAAATACGAAACACCAGTAAAGGAAGAGGATGATTGTGCACCCTATCTTGTTTATGACGATCTTGGGACAGCAAGGCCTCTGAAAGCTTCAGAACTGAGAAAAATAATACGGGCTATCCTGAAAAGGAAATATTCTGCTTATTGCCCGGCTGATTATATTAATATGGTCGTCCGCAGTGTAAAAGACGATCCTGTTAAGCTGAGACCTCCCCGGTATGCTCGCGCTCCTAAAGAAGATGAAATAAAAACTATTAAAAATAATAATCTCAAATTTCGCTTGTTTGTAAATGGCAAACATCAAATCCATCATGTAAGGGAAGTTGGATATGTTGAATCACCTGTAAGAGTTAAAACTATAGTCAGAGAGATTTCCAGGCTGGGCATAACAGAAGAACAAAAAATAAATGTCTATCCTGACAAATATATTTACGAGGTCCATGACCGCAAATTTGTGAATTATTTTAAGACTGTCTGTTCCGGGCTGCCACCTGAAAAATCTGTCTATCCCTATGTTTTCCCTATCCGTAACTCTACCAGGCCCCCGAAAGAATTATCAGTCAGAGCCGGTTATTACTGTATTGACACTTTCACTCCTCTCAATATAAACGCCTATCTGGCTGCCAGATGGGGCGTCAACTGTACTCTTACAGCCTCCGATTCCATACTCGGCAATCACCCTCTGGCTTATGTACTCACCAGACCTCCCGGACACCATGCGGAACGTTTTGTTTTCGGAGGTTTCTGCTACTTCAATAATGTTGCCATTGCAGGTAACTATTTAAGTAAATTCGGGAAAGTTGCCATATTGGATATCGACTACCATCATGGCAATGGTCAGCAACAGATATTTTATGAAAGAGCTGATGTACTTACTATTTCGATACATGGCCATCCTTCCTTCGCATATCCCTATTTCTCAGGATTCAGGGAAGAAAAGGGAGAAAAATCGGGATACGGATACAATTACAATTTCCCTCTCAAAGAAATAATTAACGGTGATGAATACAGAGAAATTCTTGGCAAAGCTCTGACTATAATAGAAAAATTCAAAGCTGACTTTCTCATTGTTGCCCTTGGCCTTGATACATCCAAAGGAGATCCTACCGGAACATGGTTACTCTCTGCCAAAGATTTTTATATGAATGGTGAAATGATTGGAAGGCTTGGATTACCTTCACTTATCATTCAGGAAGGCGGATACAGAAACAGGTTCCTTGGAATTAATGCTCGACACTTTTTTAAAGGTTTTTATGAGGGATATACTAACAGAAAAACCAAAATCAGGAATAAAGAAATACGGAAAATACAGACATAGCAACAAAAATAATTATATGAGTATCAGGAATCATTAATAATATTTACAAAATCGCTTGAAAATCAATTTATTTACCCCTACCCCAAGGGGAGTAAATTGATTTTGACTTCGTCGAGCTCTCCCGACAAGTCGGGATCGGTTCTTCTTGGGGCCGGGGTAGACGAAAAAAATCAATGAAATATTGTGTATGATTCCTGATACTCAAAAATAATTATATATTACTTTTCTGAACAAAAACACATATACACTATGGAAGATAAATTAAAAGAATGGACTGAAGCAATTATTCCATGGCTTTTATCGCATGGTCTTAAAATTGTTATAATAGCTGTTGTTGCATGGATACTGAATATTGTGATCAGCAGACTAATAAAACGGGCCGTTAGAATAGCTGTTGTCCGTGACGAAAAAATGACAGAAGATGCTGAAAAGAAACGCGAAGAAACATTAATAAGGATATTTACAGGTGCAACCCGTATTACACTATTGGTGCTTGCTCTTCTAATGATCCTCGCGGAGGCTGGTCTTGAAATCGGACCAATACTTGCCGGAGCCGGTATTGCCGGTCTGGCTCTGGGCTTTGGAGGTCAGTATCTTATTAAAGATATCATAACAGGCTTATTTATAATCCTTGAAAACCAGTATCGTATCGGAGATATTGTTAACATCGACGGAACAGGAGGAAGTGTTGTAGATATATCTCTGAGAAAAACCACCCTTAGAGATCTCAACGGAACTGTACATCATTTCCCCCATGGCACAATAACACTAGTTTCCAATCTTTCAAAAGACTGGGCAAGAGTTAATCTTAACATACGTATTTCATACAGGTCCGACCTGGAAAAAGTGATCAATGTAATAAACCAAACCGGAAAAGAACTTGCTGAAGACCCTGCCTTTAAGGAATCCATTATCGTTCCTCCAACATTTCTGAGAGTGGATGAATTTGCTGATTCAGCCATTATTGTAAAAATACTCGGAGAAACAATACCTCTTAAACAATGGGAAATTGCAGGTGAATTCCGTAAAAGGCTGAAAATAGCTTTTGACAAGAAAGATATTGAAATACCTTTCCCTCAGATGGTTATTCATAAGGTAACAGAATGATTTTAACCGTTTTCTATGAATACTGAAAAACAGCATATCGATAACACTCTAAACCCATATTCCTCTGAGCTATGAAGACACTCGACCAAATAAATTTTAAGCGTTTGATTATTGTATCATACAGACTGCCATTCAAGCTTGTCAGAAAAAAGGATGAATATTATGCTGTTCAAAACTCAGGAGGATTAGTATCTGCCATCCTCTCTCTTTCTGATAAAATGCAGTCTCTTGAAAGAACTATGCCTGAAATATTATGGGTTGGTATGGGAGAAAAAAAACTCTCTGATGAGAATATCCATTCAAGCTTCCGTCTTTTCCCGGTAGAAATACCCCGTAAAATAAATGATAAGTATTACGGTGGTTTCTGTAACAACACAATATGGCCCTTATTTCATTATTTCACCTCTTCAACGAAGTATGACACAAGCTATTTTGAAGCATATAAAACAGCCAATAATTTATTTTTTGACAAACTCAGGGAACTTATTGAACCAGGTGATCTGATATGGATTCATGACTATCAGTTATTCTTTTTACCTGAGCTCGTACGCCAATCATTTCCAAAAGCCCTTATAGGATTTTTTCTCCATATACCTTTCCCTTCCTTTGAGATACTACGTCTGTTACCAGTTAAATGGAGGGAAATGATCCTCAAAGGCATGACAGGAGCTGACCTTATTGGATTCCATACCAACGATTATGCGCAATATTTTATAAGATCGGTGAAAAGAATACTCGGTTATAAGGTAGACAGGAATTATATTAATGTTAACAACAGAATAACAAAAGCTGATGCATTCCCTATCGGAATAGATTTTGATAAATTCCATGATGCCTGTTTTGTCGGTAAAACTGAACAAAAGAAAAAGAAGATCATGGATTTTCTGTCAGGTAAAAAACTTGTGTTTTCTCTTGACAGACTTGACTATTCAAAGGGTTTTATACACCGGTTAAAAGCATATGAAAGATTTCTGGAAAAATATCCGGAATGGCATTTTAAAGTTGTCTTCAACATGATTGTGATCCCTTCCAGAGATATTATTCAGGAATACCGGCTGCTAAGGAAAGAAATTGAAGCTATATCCGGACGTATAAATGGAAAATACGGCACTCTCGACTGGATGCCTCTTGTATATCAGTATAAATCGATACCTTTTCACGAAATGGTGGCAATTTATAACCTTAGTGATGCAGGATTAATAACGCCTCTTCGTGATGGAATGAACCTCGTAGCAAAAGAATATATAGCTTCTCAGAATGGGCATTATGGCATGTTGATAATCAGCGAAATGACCGGGGCAGCTGTTGAACTTAATGAAGCAATAACAATAAATCCAACAGATACAGAAAAAACAGCAGATGCAATAAACCAGGCACTTATAATGCCTGAAGAAGAAAAAATCAGAAGAATACTGAAAATGCAGAACAGGCTTAAAAGATATGATATCTTTACCTGGACAAATGATTTTTTTAATCAGCTGGAAGATACAAAAAAAGAAAATGATTCTCTCCAGGTTAATTTTCTTAATGAGAGCACTTTAAATCATATCCGGGAAAAATACTGCCATGCAAAAAAACGCCTGTTCCTTATTGACTATGACGGGACTCTCACTTCCCTGGTAAAAACTCCCGATACGGCGATAATGAATGACAACACCCGGACTATGCTGGAAGATCTGATAGCCGATTCGCGGAATACTGTTATTATAATAAGTGGTAGAACCAGGGAATTCATGGATGAACAGTTTAAGGACCTTGGTGCTGTCCTTGTCGCTGAACACGGTTTCTTTACCAGATACCCCGGTAATAACTGGGTCAATAATGCTGAGATAAATCTGTCGTGGAAAAACAGGATAAGACCCCTGCTGGATGATTATATCGACCGCTGTAATGGTTCTGTAATTGAAGAAAAATACTCCTCAATGGCCTGGCACTACAGAAATGCCGATGAAGATATTGCATCCATAAGAATAAATGAACTAAAGGATGATCTCAGGGAAATACTTGTAAATGAACCAAAACTGCAAGTACTGGAAGGTGATAAGGTATTGGAAATAAAAAGCATTTTATATGATAAGGGATCAATTGCCACCCATATTATCAACAATGATAACTATGATTTTATTATAGCATTGGGTGATGACAGTACTGACGAGGATCTCTTTAAAATAATCCCGGAATCAGGATTTACCATAAGGGTAGGTTCAAAACCTACAAACGCCAGGTTCAACATCAAAAATCAATCACAGATTGTAAAGATTTTATCTTTTTTTAGTGACTGTAGCAGATAACAACTCTGTTTTTTTCCATTTATTACTACATTGCCCTTCAGTTTAAAAAAATACTGATATGGATCCTTCAGTTTCAGCTAAAAAGTTTGGTGCCACTCCGGTATTTCTGACAGCCATTTCTACTATACTGGGTGCAATACTATTTCTGAGGTTTGGTTTTGCTGTTGGTACTCTCGGCTTCTGGGGAGCTTTACTTCTCGTTGTTCTGGGTCATATGCTAACAATACCGACAGCTTTTGCCCTTTCAGAGCTGGCTACCAATAAAAGAGTTGAAGGTGGAGGGGAATATTTTATCATATCCCGTTCATTTGGCCTTAATATAGGGGCCACAATAGGGATAGCATTATTCCTGTCACAGGCCATCAGTGTTGCTTTTTATATTATTGCATTCACTGAGGCCTTTCAGTACCTGTTTGACTGGTTTGCAAACACACTCAATATAAACCTGCCCCGGCAGGTGATAAGTATTCCTTCCATGCTTGCCCTTAGCTATGTGATCCTGACAAAAGGAGCGAATATGGGAGTTAAGATGCTTTATATTGTTGTAGCAATCCTGTTTATTGCCTTACTGCTATTCTTTCTGGGCTCAACAGACTATGCAGCGGAAAACGGATACAAGATACCTGCAGGAGATATACGAAACCTCAATGATTTCTTTATGGTTTTTGCTATTGTCTTCCCCGCATTTACCGGTCTTACTGCTGGTGTCGGACTATCAGGTGATTTAAAAAATCCGGCAAAAGCTATTCCTAAGGGAACACTTACTGCTACATTTATAGGATTGCTTGTATATCTGGTGGTCATATATAAACTTTCGATATCGGCAAGTGCTGAAGATATGCTGGCTGATCAACTCATTATGGGGAAAATAGCCTTAATGGGATTTCTTATCATTCCTTTTGGGCTTGCTGCCTCAACACTCTCATCAGCAATAGGCTCAATAATGGTAGCCCCCAGAACACTACAGGCACTGGCAGCTGATTCTTCCTTCCCCTCAAGAAAAATCAACAAATGGCTGTCATTAGGCAGAAAATCAGACAATGAGCCTGCAAATGCAACTCTGGTAACCATAATTATTGCGTTGGTATTCGTTGCTCTGGGAAATGTAAATGCCGTGGCAGAAATTATCTCTATGTTCTTCCTGGTAACATACGGCTCGCTCTGCCTTATCTCTTTCCTTAATCATTTTGGTTCTTCGCCCTCATACCGGCCTTCTTTCAGATCCAGATGGTATTTTTCTATTCTTGGCTTTCTGGTAGCACTATGGGCCATGTTTAAAATAAATGCACCCTACGCCCTTATTTCACTTATCCTGATGACTTTTGTCTATACCTATATTAGTGCATATCATCGTGAAAGAGAAGGTCTGGAAGCCTTGTTTGCCAATGCTCTCTTTCAGATTAACAGAAACATACAGGTTTACCTTCAGAGATCAGACAGTAAGAAAAAAACAAAAGAATGGCGTCCGAGTGCTATCTGTATATCAAAGGATTCATTTTTAAGAGGCAGGGCTATCCAATTATTAAACTGGATATCATATAAATATGGATTTGGCACTTATCTTCACCGTATTGACGGATATTTTTCCAGAGCTACCAGGGAAAAAGCAGCTGAAGAATTATCAAAACTTATTGAAGTATACGATACCGCAAATAATCATGTCTATGTCGATACTCTTATCTCTCCTTCTTACACCTCAGCACTGGCACAGGCTATCCAGGTACCCGGAATTTCCGGTATGGAAAATAACATGGTTATTTTTGAATACGACAAGGAACATCCTAATAATCTGAAAGATATAATAGAAAACACAGGCCTGATAAAAGCAGGTAATTTTGATATCTGTATACTCGCAACCAGTAGTAAGGATATCAACTACAGTAACGGTATCCATGTATGGATCAATTCCCGTTATCCGGAAAACTCAAGCCTTTTAATCCTCTTAAGCTTTATTATATCTGACCATCCCGACTGGAGGAAATCAAGTATTAAAATATTTGAAACATGTAAACCGGAACAATATGATGAGGTAAAAGCTAATCTTACAGAACTGGTAAAATCAGGACGACTTCCTATTACACAAAAAAATATAGAAATTATCAGAGAGACACCGGAAATGACTATCAAAAATCTGATAAATCAAAAATCCGCATCAGCCGGATTAACGATGATAGGCTTTGACACTCAAGTCCTTAAACATAGTGGAGAATCGGTTCTCTGCGGATATGATGATATAGGAACAATACTGTTTGTAAACTCCCATACACAAAAAGATATAGTCTGATTATAAAAATGTTACATATCAACCGGACTACCTCTGGTCCTTCCCATCCACGAAAGATCAATATCCGGCCCAAAATGATCTTTGAAGATCCTGTAATAAAATAATTCTTCTTTCGAATTTATTATTAACCCATTCGATAATTTCCGTTCCTTCCTAAATACATTGTCTGTAATTTGTCTCTCAGCATATTCTTTTAATATCCCTTCCACTCCTGCACCTTCCCAGAATTTTACTTTTGGCCTGTAAAGAATATTTTCCGGAAGCAATCCCTTCATGGCCTGTCTGAGTATCCATTTTTCTGTATTATTATAGATTTTATACTTTGCCGGAATGGTAAATGCATATCTGACAATATCAGGATTGGCAAAAACCAGATGAGCTACCAGCCCATGGGCAGAGGCACAACGATCAACTCTTTGAAATGCAGTATTATGGAGGCTGACGGTAATTCTGAGCAATTCATTTTCAAGACCTGATTGTGGAATTGATTTAAGGTATCTGTATCCTGCAAACAACTCATCTCCACCTTCTCCGGAAAAGACTTCACTCACATAATCAGAAGCCAGTTTTGCAACAAGATAATTAGTAATACTCGACCTCACCAAAAGGGCATCAAATGATTCAAGATGATAAATAACATCCGGTAATTTCTCTATCAGATCATTTATAGTGACGATCATTTCGTGATGTTCCGATTTAATGAACTGTGCCATTTCTTTTGCATACCGCAGATCAGGTGCACCTTTAAAGCCCGATGCAAAAGTCTTTAATCGTCTTATCTTTTTTGTTGCCAAGGCACATATTGCACTTGAGTCAAGACCTCCGGAAAGCCATGATCCTATATCATCCGATTTAATACATTCGGATACTGCCCGGTCAAGATGAGCAAGTAAATCAGTAGCTATAATACCAGGATCATCTTCAACAGTCTGCAAACCCTTTAAACGGAAAAAGGAATTCAGTCCCTCATTATCCAGAAAATGACCAGGAGGTAACTCCTTTATTTCATTGGTGACCGGCAGCAGTGCTTTCACTTCTGAAGCAAAACATAGATTCCCGTCCTTATCACTTGCATAATACAAGGGAGCAACACCCAATTCATCACGATACAGAATAATATCTTTTTTTCCGGGTTTAACAACGGCAAAATGGCCCGGACCATTGTTATATGCCACATTACCTTCAGAGATATTTTTTCTGATACCTTTTATTTCCGATTCGTTCCAGATGAGTCCTACAGTATTTCCGTTCGCTTCAAACACTGAAATCCCCGATATTCCCCTGTAACGGATTCTGTCAAGCATAGCTTCAACCTCCACGTTTGCACCTCTTGTTGCTATTCCTGCAATTCCTGCCATATCTCAATCCCTTTCTTTTGTATACTGTGACAGTTTTTCTTTTCCTGCGTATTTATACAGGCAGGATAAAAACCTTATAAAATGTTGCAGTAATTAATAATTTATAATCGTTTTAAATTCCATTAAGCTTTTTAATTCTTTCTTCTTCAATTATTCTCCTTCCGGTATTCCTGTCTATAGCGTACCATGCACCGTCAATAAGGTTTGTGGTAATAGTTCCACACAGATGTGGGTTTCCCTGGAAATGAGGTGTATCAAACAATCCCGTTTTTATTGCTTCAGCTATAACTGCAGCATCCGACCAGGGATCATCGCTTTTGTCCTTACCTCTTCTTCTAAGTTCTTCCAACAGAATCCGGGCCTCATTTTTTAATTCTTCCTTTCTTTCTCTTACAATTGTGTTTCCCGTCATGTCGGGTAATCCGTAGAGAGTATTATGAAGGACACCGTGTATTATATTACAGCTCTGTATGAGTTCATGAGGACAGATTGCATGATCGCCTTCGGTGAATCCAACCACATGAAGAATATGTGGTTTCAGGGCCATACTGATGACAGCTGATGCAGCCAGCTGGCCCTTAGCTATGGAAGGATCAGCTGATAAATGTGCCAAACCGGCCCTGACCTGACGGAATACAGTGAAAGAATTGTCATCCAGTTCTCTTATCATTTCATCTTTCGCCAGCATTTTTGCAATATCCATTTCAGCTGATGTCCCGGGTGGATTATTAAACATATACTGTGATACATAGTGCCGTACTCCGGTTTGTTTTGCATTGTAAGCTGCCAGATAGGCCATTGCCACTGCCAGAGAATCGTGTGCATCTCTCAGGCTCCATTGATGTGATTCGTTAACTTCAACAGGAATGCCTTTGAGAGCATACCAGTGCATTACTTCCTGATTCTCTCTTATCGCTTCTTCCAATGGTCTTTTTGATCTTCCGTCAATGACATTATACCAACATAAGGGTATTGCACCCCATGCATTATCTATCGTCCTGACACTCATCTCCGCCCACTTCATAAGATCGCGTGTTCCTGCATAACATCTTACCAAAGGGTAATTTCCACACCTCGTACTATTGAATATGGCTTCAAGATCTTCCGGTTTTCTTAGTGGAACACCACCTGCTCCATTCTGGGTGGGATCCATATCTTCCGGATGAAAAAAATGCTCCTGCGCATTCTGATCAGGTCCAATACTTAGTACATCGAGCACACCGGCTTCTGATATTTTAATTACACCCTCAATGGTCTCTTCCATTTCAGGTCTGCCGAAATGATGACGCAGAAGAGGGTAAGGATACTTTTGTTCTATTCTCCCAATAAGAGTATCAGATAATGAACCTTTAGCCGCCCTTATGCTTGTCCCTCTCAGATACTGTCTTATTGATTCAACAGACTCTGTGCCGTTAAAAACCTTTTCAAACAGTCCGGATTTTACTGCCCGTTCGGCTACCGGGGCTGTCCCTCCGAAAATCATTCTTGTCTTTCCTAATCCTTCTTTCTTCATTTCGGAACCAAGATCTGCAAACAGTTCTGCTGCTGTCTCAGGAGTCAGTCTGTAACTCAGAGCAGTAATATCTGGTTTTTCATCTCTTATTAATCTGACAAGCCTTTTTACCGGTACTGCAGGGCCAAAAGTAATAGTCCGGTAGCCTTCCATCTCTGCCAGCCTGAGAAAATGATGCAACCCTGCAACATGCACACAACTGCCTATGGCAGCACCAATAATCTTTTTCATAATGCATTTGTTTCAGATTAACTTAATTGAGCAACCTGTTCCTATTTGAACTGCTCTCCTATGGCAAGTAACCTCAGATCTCTGACACTCATTCCGGCAATGCCCAGGTTCTCTACTGTTCTACCGTCTGCCCAGTAATCAGTATTATTAAGTCCGCAACCCAGTTGAATGATTGAATTGATGGACGGGGTACTCACATTAAGCATCTTACCGGTTGAAGCTATCGGGACAAGACTGAAAGGGATATCTTCGTTTAGATATCTCACATTTAAAGATCGGGGCGCCATTATTCCTCTGTAGCCTGTGTTTTTTCTCATAGCTTCAAAGAGGGTATTGCCTGCAGATGAATATGCCATATATAACCACTGCTGTGCTGAAATAACACGTATCCCTATAGCCTCGGCCACTTTTATCCGCTCTTCGTCAATCATTTCAAGAATTCTTGTAACTCCCGGAGTTGCCCCTTCATGATAGAACTGGAAATCAATATCATGTTCTATCCACCCGGCATTCAGGATACACAATGTGGGATGAAACACACTTCCTATGTTTTCAAAACTCGTTTTTATAACATTGTCTCCCGGAACAAACTGAGGATACAACAGACGCAGTTTACTTATGAGATCCGGGATCAGATGTGCTCTTATAGTTGCAACAGGTATTGAATGTTTTACCCTGAATATATGTACCTGCGACGGGCCGGAGGCCCGTGAAGCATAAATAAATGTCTGAGCTTCTCCTATTATTACATCTGCGGTTACTTTCTTTCTTAACAAGACCTGCTTGAATTCGATAGCTCCGAACGTTCTTCCCGGATGAAGGACAATAATCTGATTATCTGATAGATAAGAAGCCATTTGCTCAGCCATCCAGCGATGGCCGTAAGCCGGAACAACAACCATTATAAATTCAACATCTTCTATGGCCTCTTTCATTGAGTTGGTAGCCATATTAAGCTTTCCGAACCCTTCAATCTCTCCGGTCAGTTCTATTGTACCTGAAGATTTTACTCCCCATAACCTTTCTTCCCCTCTGTTAAACAGATTCACTTTATGCCCCATAAGTGCGAGATGACCAGCCATAGCCAGACCGCCATGCCCTGCACCAAGAACAGCAACCTTACGTATATCTGCATTAGCTGACATTGTTTTATAAATATCTTACATATATCAAAAAACCTCTGTCGTAAGGAATAAATATGTGCCCTCTTACAAATATAATGAAATCCCGGGAGAAAACCCGGAATAAGGCATTCAATAATCTGATTACTTGGCCAAAACGTTAACAGCTAACCAGAAAAAAGGATGCCCATTTGAGCATCCTTCTAAAAACAAAGTATTAAAAACAAGAAAAAACAATTATTTAAGTCTTAATCTGCAGTTCCCGATATTTTTATCATTGTATAATATTTCAATCTTATACTCTCCTTTGGCCAGTTTCTCCTCAGCGGCATAAGTAAGAGATACGGTTCGCATCTGTTCTGCTTTTCCCGGCATATATGACAGAGAAGCAGTAAAGGTCTCCTGATCAGGTAAAATATACCAGCTAAGAGATGAATTATCAGGTGTTATGGTTGCCCCGGAAGGAGTAGTGATTGTGAAACTTATTTCTTCTGTCAGTTCCTGTGGTACTTCAAACTGAACATTAAGTTTCTTTGTCAGGCATGACCAGAAAGAAAGCTTCTCTCTTTTTCTGCCCCTTGAACCATAGGCAAGAAAATTATCTGAAGAATACAATGACATCTCCTGTAACTGGCTTTCAAGAAATTCTCTTTCTTCTTCCATAGCAGCGAGGTTGTTTTGCATTGTTTCATTTTCAGCTGTCTTTTCTTCAAATTCGGTTTTCAGACGCGCATATTCATTTTCCAGACCGTTTTTCTCTTCTTTTATCACTTCCAGTTCAGCATTATTTTCTTCTAATGTTTTTCTTGCCCGTGACAAAGAAGCTATTGTTCTGTCTTTTTGAGTAAGGGATGTCTGCATTTCTGCAATTTCCTTACTGCTTTCTTCGTTTACCGCCTGAAGTGAAGCAAGATCGTTTTTTACCTTCTCAAGCTCCTGTTCAACCTGAACCCGTTCTGATAAAAAGGATTCCGACTTGAGCTTTTCAGCATTCAGATTACGTTTTGTTTTGGCATTCACAAAAAATGCACCAATTGCCAGGAGCAGCAAAAGTACCAAGATCACTGCCCCGATAATAACCTTCCTGTCCTGTTCTGATTCCATTTTTTTTAGTTTTAGCGTTATATATACAATAATATAATAATTTATTCAATTAATGAAAAAAAACTGTGAAGAAAAGCTGATAAAATCACTTCAGCAGTTTTTTAATATTATATAATTTATTCAAAGCTTCTACCGGGGTCAGATTATTTATATCCATATCCAGTATTTCATCACGTATTTGCTTCAGGACAGGATCATCAAGCTGAAAAAAACTTAGCTGTAACCCTTCTCTGTGATCAGCCAGACCGGCAATTGGTTTAACCAGTTCCTGTTTTTCATGGCTTTGTTCAAGTTCTTTCAGTATTTCGTCAGCACGGTTTACAACACTTTTTGGCATCCCTGCCATTTTTGCCACATGAATACCAAAACTATGTTCACTTCCTCCTCTTTTAAGTTTTCTCAGAAAGATAACCTTGTTGTTCATTTCTCTAATTGAAACATTGTAATTCCTGACTCTTTGGAAGGAATTTTCCATTTCATTCAGCTCATGATAATGAGTGGCGAACAATGTTTTTGCCCTCATTTTGTTTTCGTGCAGGAATTCAACCATAGCCCAGGCAATTGAGATGCCATCGTAAGTACTTGTTCCACGTCCTATCTCATCAAGAAGGATTAGGCTTCTTTCGGATAAATTGTTCAGGATACTTGCCGTTTCATTCATCTCAACCATAAAAGTTGATTCACCCAGACTAATATTATCGCTTGCCCCTACTCTTGTAAATATTTTATCCACTATCCCTATATTTGCCGCTCCGGCAGGCACAAAACACCCTACCTGAGCCATCAATACTATAAGGGCTGTCTGTCTCAAAAGAGCCGATTTCCCCGACATATTTGGTCCGGTTAATATGATTATCTGCTGATCTTCCGAATCGAGAAAAAGGTCATTTGGAACATAACACTCCCCGGGAGCTAACTGTTTCTCTATTACAGGATGCCGTCCTTCTTTTATGTCAATAACTTTTGTATTGTCGAGAGCAGGCCTTTTATATCCGTTTTCAATAGATATACCGGCAAATGAAAGGAGACAATCAATACGGGCAACAAGCAGGGAATCAACCTGAATAACCGGAATATATTCAATGATGGATAATACAAGATCGTTGAATAATTTTGTTTCCAGCTCAAGAATCTTTTCTTCAGCACCGAGGATTTTACTTTCATATTCCTTCAGTTCTCCGGTAATATATCTTTCAGCACTCACAAGGGTCTGTTTGCGGATCCATTCAGACGGAACCTTATTTTTGTGAGTATTCCTTACTTCTATATAATACCCGAAAACATTATTATACCCTACTTTCAAAGAACTTATCCCGGTTTTTTTACTCTCTCTATCCTGTAAATCAGCCAGATAATCCTTGCTACTGTACAGGATAAGCCTTAGTTCATCCAGTTCGGCTGATACTCCTTCTGCAATTATATTTCCCCTGTTTATCTGAACAGGAGGATCATCATTCACGTTGCGTTCAATATTATCGGCAAGAGATCTGCAGTGATTAAGTTCTTTCCCGATTTTCACCAAAGGTTCACAGTCACTTTTTTCACATAAATCCTTAAGACTCTCAATAGCTCTTAAGGCCTTTTTCAACTGTACAGCTTCTCTCGGATTTAACCTGTTGACAGCCACCTTGGAAGAAAGCCTTTCCAGATCACCAATCTGTTTCAGTAACCCGGATATCCTGTCTCTGAAAGGAGCATTTTCCAGAAAATACTGGACAATATCCAGTCTTTCATTTATCGGCTGCAAATCTTTAAGAGGAAGAGAGAGCCATCTTTTAAGCAAACGTCCACCCATAGGTGACACAGTATTGTCCATCACATCGATCAGAGTCCGGGCTCCTTCGTATGGCGATTGAAATATTTCCAGGTTTTTTATTGTAAACTTATCAAGCCAGACATATCTGTCTCCCTCAATACGTGAAATATTTGTTATATGTCCAAGTTGTTCATGCCTGGTGATATCAAGATAATAGAGAATTGCACCTGCTGCAATTATTCCAAGAGACAGCCCCTGAACACCAAAGCCTTTTAATGAACTTGTTTCAAATTGTTTTAGAAGACGGTCGTTGGCTGCATCCGGAGTAAATATCCAGTCATCCAGCCTGTTCGTATAAAATCTGGTGCCGAAAAATTCATGAAAAAGATTTGTATTATCTTTTTCATGTAGTACCTCTTTAGGCTGAAAATTATTCAGCATCTGATCTATATAATCGATAGTACCCTCAGAAACGAGGAATTCACCTGTTGATATGTCAAGGAATGCAACACCTCCAATTTTCTTGTCAATATGTACAGCAGCCAGGAAATTGTTTTCCTTATGCATCAATACATTATCATTAAGGGACACCCCTGGAGTAATAAGTTCTGTAATGCCTCGTTTAACGATTTTTTTGGCCAGTTTGGGATCTTCCAGCTGCTCACATATAGCTACTCTTTGCCCTGCCCTTACAAGCCGCGGAAGATAAGTGTCCAGTGCATGGTATGGGAAACCTGCAAGTTCAATAAAAGAAGCTGATCCGTTGGCTCTCCGGGTCAGAGTTATACCGAGTATCTCCGAAGCACGGACTGCATCCTCTCCAAAGGTCTCATAAAAATCTCCTACCCTGAATAAAAGTATGGCATCAGGATGCTTGCCCTTGATGGCTGAATACTGTTTCATCAGTGGTGTTTGCGCATACTTCTTATTTTCCGGCATATGAATGCTAATGGCGAAGACAATTTTATACTGAATGCTAACAAAGATACAATTTTATACTGATTCAATTCTCTCCAGACTCTCCATGCAGCATGCAAAATATTTTGGTGAAAATAATCTTCATTACCCAAACCTGTATATTCAATTGGTATAAACCCCGGAGCATACTCTGGGTGCTATAATATCCTGTACCGTTTTTTTTTACCATTTTTTCAGAGACTATTCTGTGTTTCCAATAACAAACCACTACATCGGGGCTTAGGTGAAATTTGCTAATGCCGCTCATTTTACTTATTTTTATCTATCTCACCAGTAATATAAATTACTGATAATGGAGAATATTAATTTATTCCGGTGAAATATTTAATATTATGAATGAAGGTTTTAATATTTCAGATTGTGCTCTCATTGCTATCGCAACAGGGGAAAAAGCACAAAACCTGAGAGAATTCAGGGATCATCTCAGGACAGTTCATCCGGGTTGTTTTTATTATCATTTCTGGGGTGGTCTTTTATACCCCCATTTTAATGACCCGGAATTCCAGAATGATTTTGCCGTATGGGCTTCACGTAATCTTCACGATCAGAAAATCTCCGAACAATTTGCTGTAATTGATCCGAATATTTATAGCGATATTGAAGATCTCCGGCAGGAGATTATAGAAATAGTTGAAGAACGCCTTTATGAATCAGAACATGTTCCATGGGCCAAAAGAGGACAGGAATTTCATTTTATCCGTTCACAGATAGTCATTTTCGAGACAGGGATAACATACACTGATCCCCGCGAACTGGTTGAAGCAATACCAAACATGTCTCTTGGAAGTATATTTTTCCATTTCATTGACTCCCGGCGCAGAACTGAAGGACACAGAAATGATATATCTGTCTGGCTTGAAGGATTGGGAGATGAATATGAAGAATTAATAAAAGTACTTGATAAAATAGATCCCTATTTTACTACTCTGAGTGAACTACGAAATATCATTCACATCGCATTTTACAATTTTTTTAAGAAGATACCGAATGGGAAGCTTACTTGAACAATACGCCAGTGTTGCAGGACACGAAGTTATTGACCAGTTACAACAGCTGGCCAATCCGTTAAGAGGAATAAATATCCTTCATATTAATTCCACTAAAGAAGGGGGTGGCGTTGCTGAAATTCTGAACCGCCTTATACCTCTGAAAAAGGAATTGGGAATAGATGCAGAATGGGAGATTATTACCGGTGAAAAAGATTTTT
>JAAYDB010000054.1 GCA_012729475.1 Bacteroidota bacterium | reverse complement strand
GAATAATGTAAGATATTAACGATTTGCTTTGAAATTGTTAATAAAAATCATTATTATTTCAGGAATGATAATGGTTCAAATATTTTCCAGTATTAAGGACAGCTGTTTTTTCACTTTCAGGAGAAGGTGAGATGAAAGACCCGGGTTAGTATTTTAACGAGGGAAGCCATTTTGGTTTACTGTCGGGTAATAAGATATTTACAGGGTTCATAAAAGTAAATGCGGATAATTATAACTTACCGAAAAGGAGTGATTATTTACGGATTGGTTTTCTGGTTAAGCTTTCACGATAAGTGCTGATAGCTCTTTCCCGGGCATATTTATGGTCAATCATCTTTTCCGGGTAGGATGATTTGCCTGTATTACCTACCCATCTTTCTGTATATTCCATTTCAGGATCATATTTTTTCTGCTGGGTATCGGGATTAAAGATCCTGAAATACGGAGCTGCATCACAGCCTGTTCCTGCTGCCCATTGCCAGTTGCCATTGTTTGATGAAAGCTCGTAATCAAGAAGTTTTCCGGCAAACCAGGCTTCTCCCAGGCGCCAGTCAATAAGCAGGTGTTTACATAAAAAGCCGGCTGTTATCATCCTTACCCTGTTGTGCATATACCCTGTTTCGTTCAGTTGTCTCATTCCTGCATCAACAATCGGATAACCGGTTTCTCCCCTGCACCATCTGTCGAATTCTTTTTCATCATTAAGCCATATAAGATTATTGTAAGACGGCCTGAAATTCTCTGTTACAACATGATGAAAATGAAACAATATCTGCATAAAAAATTCCCGCCATACCAGTTCGCTGAGAAAAACAGTATTCTGTTTATATGATGCTTCTGAAACCTCCCTTATACTGATTGTACCAAACCGCAGATGAGGAGAAAGATAACTGGTGCGGTCAATTGCAGGTATGTCACGGTATTTATCATATTCTGATATGACAGACAGGTCATAAGGCCTTACCTTAATATTGCTTTCTCTCAGATGGAGCTCATTTATCAACGGGAAACGGGATTTATATTTATGAAATCTGTTTAAATCCGCTTTATATGTATTGATTATGCCGGGTAGTGATTCTTTAAATTTTCCCAGCCATCTCTTTTTATAGGGAGTAAAAACTGTGTAGGGTTTACCATCCTGTTTGAGTATATCATTCTCTTCAAATATTACCTGATCTTTATAGCGGTTGAGAATAATTTTGTTTTTTGACAGCAGAGACTCTGCTTGTCTGTCTCTCTCAATCGCATAGGGCTCATAATCTTTATTGATAAAAACCTCACTGATATCATATGAAGAAATCAGTTCTTCCCATTTTTGAAGAGGGTCTCCTTTGAGTATAGTTAAAGATGATCCGTATTTTGATAGTTCATTATTTATATCCAGAAGGGTATAATAAATGAAGTTTAGTCTGGGATCGTCTTCAGGCAGATCGTCGGTGATATTGGTATCGAAAATAAAGACAGGCAATACCGGCAACCCGGAATTTAATGCATGATAAAGGGCAGTGTTATCCTGCAGCCTCAAATCTCTTCTGAACCAGAAAATATTGATTTTCAATTTTTTAAAATTTACATCTTCTCTATTACTAATCAGGGTATTTAAGTATTCTTTCTGTTGCCAGTTTTGAGCTTATGACCACCATCGGCAGTCCGGTACCGGGGATTGTGGAAGCACCTGTATAGAAGACATTCTTATATATCTCATCATAATTTTTTGGTCTTAATGCTCCTATCTGCATCATTTTATGCGATAAACCAAGTCCGCTACCCCGGTGCAGGTTATACTGATCCTGCCAGTCGGCAGGTGTATAAATAGTTCTTGAAACAATATGGGGTCTGATATCTTTTCCTGTACGTTTACAGAAGTCATTTATTATCCTGTCAACTATTTCGTCTTTGTCGGACCAGTCATTTTTGAAGCGCAGATCCGGAACCGGACAGACAAAAAATAAGCTCTCGGAGTCGGCAGGGGCACAGTCAGGATTTGATTTGGAGAGTACGTTTACGTAATAATAGGGAGTATCGACAATGTCTGAGCTGGTATAGACCTTTCCGGCATATTCTCTGTAATTATCTCCCAGGTAATAATTATGGTGTTTGATATCCGGCAGTTTGCAGTTTACTCCGAGATAAATAGTAAGGGATCCCATAGTCCATTCCATCTTATCGAGTTTTTCATCAGAGAACTTTTTCCTTTGGAATATCCTGCCCCTGAAAACGGCTGCATCGGCATTGACAACAAAGATATCGGCATCCCATTTCTTTCCGTTTCTGTCGACAAGGTATAGGAGTTTCCTCTCATCAGCTATATAATCAGTTACTTCGGTATTGTATGTTATTTTCACTTTTTCTTTTTCCAGTTCACTGACCAGACCTTCAACTATTTTGTACATTCCTCCTTCAACATTGAAATATCCGTCATGCATAAACTCGGTATATGACAGCAGGGTATAGGTAGCCGGTGTATCGAATGGTGTACGGCCCAGGAAAAAAGCTACCAGAGATAGTATTTCCCTGGCTTCATCAGAGTTAAAATACCGGGATACCTGGCTCCAGAAACTTCTGACGAGGGTTCCCATATGGGCAGGACCTACTTTTGGCAGGGTTAATAAATAATGAAGAAGGGAATCGTAATTACTTTTAATCACTATGTTGGTATCATGAAACAAACGGCGGCATTTATCGAGATATCTTTTCATTGATTCTTCAAAACCGGGTTCCTCTTCTTCGAATTCTGCTGCGAGTTTTGTCAGGTCTTTGTACAGGTTGTATACTTTTTGACTATTACTGAAGTTAACAGTATAAAGAGGATCAAGGCTGTAGTAGGTGAAAGGCAGGGTTATCCCGCAGTCTTTCGCCAGTTCTTTGAATTCATAAGACATAGCAAAGAAACTGGGACCGGTATCGAAAGTAAAACCATCTTTCTTCAACTGGTTAAGTCTGCCTCCGGCTTTGCCGTTTTTTTCAATTATCTCAACTTTGTATCCTCTTTTTGCCAGACGCAAAGCTGTTGAGAGGCCACCGAGGCCTGCTCCTGTTATCAATACCTTTTTTGCCATATATTCAGTTTTTCATTTTTTTTAAAAGTTCAGGATATAGCTCATCTTTAACATACAAAAATCCGGGCTCCAGTTCAAGTAAAGAATCATAGACAGACTTTGCTGCATTATAATCCTCTATGTAGGTATAAGACTGACCTATCAGTACCAGCAGACTCATGTAATTCCAGTCATCTTTTATTCCCGAAGGATTTTTCTCCATGATGTTCCTTGCCCTTAGAAAATATTGAATTCCTTCTTTCTTTGAACCACCAAAAGCCTCGGGCATGTAGAATTGTATATTGCCATATTGTATTAAAGCAAAATAATTGTCAGGATCAAGTTCGAGTGCTTCTTTCCCATTCTCCAGACTCTTCGGTCCATTAACAGGAGCAGTTAATTTGTTCAGGCCGAGGCGATAAGCATAAAAAGCACACTTATAAGCTTTTATCATTGACATATTATATCCCCCTTTCTCAAGGACGATAAGGTTTTTCTCCGCCAGCCTGAGATATTTCCTGGCTTCATCTTTCTTATCAAGACCAATACAATAACCAATATAACCGTATTGGTAATTAGTTAGTTCTGCAATAAGAGGAATGTTTTTATTAGAAGTTTGATCCATTTTGTCTATGACATCTTTCCATAAATCCATACGGTTATTTGTGTAGGCTTTATAGATATCCGGTCTGTAGCTGTTGGCCTGAGCAGATCCAGGCAGCAACAGGGACAACAGTAAAATTATTATGATATGCTTCGTCCTTTCCATTGATATTTCCTGAAAAATTTATTAATTAATGCTTTATAGATAAATATACCTAATGATATCTGCAAAGGTATAATCATGAGAATATTGAATAATATATTCTGCCGGCTTGCAGCTGATATAAAGACTCTTGTCAGTATGTATGCTGTCAGATAGAAGATAAATACTGACAAAGGCAGGTAAAAGAATACTATCAGAAAACCGAACGATGTGATCAGCCAGAAAAGCAAAGTAAGGAAGAAGGATCCACCGAAAAATTCCAGTACATTCTTTGAGAAACCATCTGTAGCTTCATGGAAACCGTTATACATCCTGCAGCTTATGTCATCATCCCCCAGCAGGCATGAAATTTTCAATCCTGTCTTTTTAAAGTATCTGGCAATAAGGATATCTTCAACCTTATGATTTCTCATCAGCTTATGCGGTTCATGCAAATGATAATCTGTTGACCGGAAAAACATAAACTGTCCGTTGGCCGCAGCCAGGGATGGATATTTTGATTTTCTTACAAGGACAAGAGGAAGAAGAGATACCAGGATGTAATTCATATTGGGCACAGTAATCCTTTCTCCGGCCGTTATGATGATCTGCCTCGGGAAAACTGATATCAGTGAGAGGTCGTGTTTTAATGCATAAGAAAGAGCTTTACCTGGAGCATTTCCTCCGATCCTGACATCAGCATCGAGAAAAAGAAGATAATCTCCTTTTGCATGTTTCGAAAGAGAATGGCAGGCATAGTTCTTGCCAAGCCATCCTTCCGGCAGGCCTTCAGAATGAAGCAGATGGATCCTCTTATCTCTTTTTATATAATCCTTTATTATTGCAGCACTTGTGTCTTCAGACTGATCATCAAAAAGGATGATCTCAATATTCTGAAAATCCTGAGAAATGAGATCATTGAGGATATTTGCTATATTTTTCTCTTCATTTCGTACAGGAATAAGAATGGAGACAGTGGGAGATACATTGTCTGGCAGGGATGACCGGGTGTCAGGAAGAGATGTTTCGCTTACAAGATTGACAAATGCAACAATCATCTGACTGATTGTGAATATAATTATTATGCCGGCCAGTATCATCATCCTTCTTTTGCCTTTTTTATATTTTTTTCCAGAGCTTCATTATAAAACCTGTTATATTCCGATTCTATGCTTTGAGTATCAGTCTCTTTACCCTGATATTCCTTCAGGTACATGAAAAGAGAAGGTTTTTGATTTGAAAAAAAATCGATCAGGTTTACCAGAAAGACCAGGTGGATGGGAGAATGTTTTTTTCTGAGTATATGTTCCAGCCCTTTTTCAAAATGTATCCTGGTGTTGTAAAGAGAATTGATCTCGCCCTGAGGGAACATGAGCACCAGGTTTCTGTTATCATCAAGGAGCCGTACAGTGTAATCGATAGTTTCTATAATGCTGCGCGATCGTTTATTTACGGAATAACCTCCGGCTTTATTGAGAAACATACGTTCTTTCAGTTGTTCTTCAAGCATCATGAAGAAAAAATATTTTCTTCTGAACATCTTCCTGTTCAGATATACGACCCAGAAACCATCCCACCAGCTTATGTGATTGGAAACGATAAGCACGGGCAGGCCTTTATCGGAGAAATTACTATTGATATGTACCCTGTGAAAATTATTCTGTATTTTCCAGACTGAGTAGAGCTGAAAGAAAGGATAGAGGAAGAAATGATGTTTTGCTTTGTATATCATCATGTTAATTTAAATAATATCATGAGGATAAAAAAGAAAGCAAGTTGAGAGCTGAAGAGAAGCGGTGCCAGTTTATTTTCAAAGCGGCTACCTGTTATTTTCAGCAGCAGATGAAAGAAAGATGCCAGTAGAAACCATGAAATATAATTGCTCAAAGGGATTACATCATCCTCGAAAAACCACATATCCATTTCCGGAGCAACCTGTTCCATTATGATATCGTATAGAAGCATCAGGGATGAAGCTCCTGCAATTTTTAACAGATTTCCCGGCATTAACTGTTCTGCTATAATGTGAGTACAATAAATAAGCAATACCCAGTTGAGGCCAATAATTACCGGTGTTCCAAAAAGCCTTACCCCGAGTCCTCTGCCATAGGTATAATCTCCGAAAGGAATACCGGTATTTACTCCGGTCATTTCAGTAGCAAGACTCAGTATGTATATAAAAGAGAATACGATTAAAGTTTTTAGAGAGGGAGAAGGTTCATGGAAGAGGTACAGGATAAGAAGGCTTATAAGTAGAACAAAGGGAGTCAGGGAGATAAAAATATCTCTTGTGAAAGGGATGGCGGTACCAATAACCCCGACAGAATAAAGTATTATGATGAATTCCCTTATATTTTTCTCTTTGTTCCGGGAATGAACAATAATATTATTCAGGAGATTCATACTTTATCCTCCTGTAGTGCGGTAATTTTCTGATTCACCTTTTCATAGATCTTTTTAAACCAGTAAGTATAGTCGGATGGGTTTTGTACTATATCTTCATGAAGATCATCGAATGTGACTGCCTCCCATTCTTCAACCTCTTCTGCATTTATAAGGGGTGTCTGGTCTGACACTCCATAGAAAACATGATCATATTCATTTTCTGCGAGGTTATTTTCAAGTTTTTCGTGATAGATAAATGAGAACAGTTCAATGAGATTACATTCAATTCCCATTTCTTCTTTCAGGCGTCTTTCTGCAGCTTCTGAATTTGTTTCACCCGGATAAGGGTGGGTACAGCAGGTGTTTGTCCAGAGTCCTTTTGAATGATACTTATCCAGAGCTCTCCGTTGTAGTATCCATTCTCCGGAAGAGTTAACAATAAAAACTGATACAGCCCTGTGGAGAAGAGCTTCCCGGTGGGCTTCCATTTTTCCTGCTGTCCCTGTCTGATTATCATTTTCATCAACAAGTATTACTCTGGGTTCTGTCATAAGTATTCTCTTAAGGTTTTTACAGGGGACACATCAAAGTAAATTCAGTTTGTTTATCAGGTAAGCTTTTATAAGAAGAATCATTTTAACGGCATCAGGTACCCTGATCCTTTTTTGAAGCAGTTTTTCCGCCGGTGTTTTGCGGATAATGGAAAGTAATCTTTTGTAATAATAATATGCAATGAGAACACCGAGCCGTGAGTTGTGGGGAAGCCTTTTCAGTCCTGACATGGAAGAAGAAAAATCCATTTCAACATCACGAATGATTTCCATCTTAACAGATTCGTCGAATTTTTTTCCGATGGTATTATGAAAATACTGACGATTAAGATCTTCAGTATCATTTCTGATGTCTCTCAAAAAATTAACTTTCTGAAAGGCGGCTCCAAGTTTTTTGGCCGGCATAGAAAGTTCTGTGAAAAGGTCTTTATCACCGCCGGTAAATACTTTCAGGCACATCAGTCCGACAACCTCTGCAGAACCGTAAATATATTCATCCGTCTCAG
>JAAYDB010000053.1 GCA_012729475.1 Bacteroidota bacterium | reverse complement strand
GCTGTATCCATACCGGTATATTATGCCACAAAAAACAGGTCTAAGGCTTTCTGGCTCTCCTTTCTGTCGGGGCTGGCTGAACCTGTAGGAGCTATATTAGGTTTTCTGATATTAAAAACGATCTTCACTGCTGCCACTTTCGGTGTGATATTTGGAGGAGTAGCCGGTATCATGGTTTATATTTCTCTTGATGAGCTCCTCCCTACAGCAGAAGAATACGGGGAACATCATATTGCCATAGGAGGTCTTATAGCTGGCATGTTGGTCATGGCCGTCAGCCTTCTTCTTTTTGCATAGAGGTATTATAAAAAGCCCTCTTAAACAAGTTTTTTCCCCAGGAGGTTTTACAGGCGTAACATCCAGGCAGCCATTGAGAAATATATCCACACTCCAAAAATATCGGCTATTGATGTTATCAGTGGAGCACTGGCTGTAGCCGGGTCAATTTTCAGTTTGGTGAAAATAAAAGGCACTGTGAGTCCGATCATACTGCCTGCCATAACAGTAAGTATCATAGTGACAGTAACAACAATTATTACCTCGGGAGCTCTGAAGCTTGCTATTATTGAAACACCGGCTGCCATTGTTATTCCCAGAAGAAGAGAAACAATGAACTCTTTCCCGATAAGCCTGACATAATCCTTCATTTCAACATCTCCGACTGCCAGTGAACGTATCATCAGCGTTGCAGATTGTGAGCCGGCATTTCCGCCACTTCCTATTAGCAAGGGAAGGAAAAACATAAGCGATACCATCGATTCAATGACATTTTCAAAACTGGCAATTGCCGCTCCGGAAAATATATTCATGAACACAAGAACTGTAAGCCATAAAATACGTCTCTTATACATAAATGTAGCTCCTGCTTTGAGTGGATTGACAATAGCTTCCTGGAAAGCACCAAATTTGTGAAAGTCCTCAGTAGTCTCTTCTTCTTCCACGTCCATTATGTCGTCAAACGTCACAATACCCAGAAGAATGCCATCGGAATCGGTTACAGGCAGGGCAACCCTGTCATGATCCTTAAAAATACGAACAGCTGTTTCCTGATCGTCATAAGCATTCAGTGAGACAAATCTTTTGTCCATCAGCTCGGAAACAGGCTGATCCGGATGTGCAAGTATTATATCCCTTATCTTAACATCATCTATCAGTTTCCAGGCATTGTCAACAATATACAGGACATTAAGGGTTTCAGAATTATGGCCAAATTTTCTTATATGGTCAAGTGTCTGTCCTACAGAAAATGATGATTTAACAGCAACAAATTCCGGAGTCATAAGCCTACCAATACTCTCTTCAGGATAACCAAGCAGCTGAATAGCTATTTTCCTTTCTTCAGGAGAAAGAAGTTGAATAAGACGCTGAGAAACCTGGCCGGGTAATTCTTCAAAAAAAGCTGTACGGTCATCCGGATCAAGATCATTTAGCAAAGCAGCCAGCTTATTAGAATTTTTTGCAAGGCCTTCAATGATCTGTTCCTGCTTTTCATGGGATAATAACTGAAAGGTATTCTTAGCCCGTTGATTACTCAATAAACGGAAGATCAACACATCGTCTCCCTCTTCCAACTGTTCAATTAGTTCGGCAATGCTTAATTCCTCAAGAATTGACAACTCACTCCGTAAGGTCTTCCATTGTTTCTTTTCAATAAGCTCCTGGAATTCAACTAATGTTTCAATCATAATAAGTCTCCTTACATTCTTTACCCGTAAGGAAACCGGAAGATCTTCCCTACGGAATATTAATACCTGTTGCTATTTTGATAAGGGTCTTCTTCCATTTCAGTTGATAAATAGGCTGCAAAAATAAAGCTTTTTTTGGTTAATGATGAGGATAAGGACAAAAACTATTTATTATCTGCCTGTTTTATGATTACTCCGTTCCGGGATAATCACCATACAGGTTAATATCATATAAAAGTTGTAATCTTTATGCTCGTTTACATCAGTCACAAATACCCGGAAAGGGCTATAAAGGCATGGTTTTCATCATCATATTTGTTTGTTTATTTATTTGACCTGTCCATTATGGATAATTTTGTGAATTATTATCCTTCGAATCATTTTTTTTCATATTTTGGCATCCTTAAAAACACGGAATTATTATAAAAATACCGTTACTGCTATTATAAATTAACACATTAAATCCAATGAAAAAATTATTATTTCATACTGCTCTCCTGATTGTGATAAATCTTGTTTTCTCACAAGCTGTTTCAGCTCAGGAAAATAAATCACCGGAAGATATTCTGGTTGGCGAATGGAATCTTACAGTTAAAAATCTTGCTGCATATGACATAAATTTGTTGCTGAATCTTGAAAAAACTGATGGCATTCTTCATGGAGAGGTCAGTATACCGGGAAGCGGAGAAGAACCAAATGAATTTAAAGAAATAGTTTTAACAGATTCCATTTTCGCTATCGAAATTATATTTGATGCTTTTCTGGGAGTTCCCATGCCTCTGATAGTAACAGTAGAAGATGAAAATAGTCTGTCAGGTACTCTCTTTGGATATGGCCTCACTGGAAAAAGAACAGAACAGTAAGGCAGGATTTAAAAAAACCAGACTTTTTATTAAAAAGTCTATTTTAGAGCAAAGTAATTACAGAAAGAAGGATTTGATATTTCTTTTTCTCTTACAAAAAAGACGATAGTTCATCTGCTGACAGGATGACGGATATATTTGAAGCTTAAGGGATAAAAGCGTAATAACAATACTGCTTTTATGACATATTAAAAGGGGTTGGCTCAAAAGTAACATGAGTCAGCCTCTTTTATTTATCCTGCAAAATATTATGTCAAATCTTTTCCTACTTTTGCAGCCCGTAAGAAATCATATATGGAAGAACTAAGAAACATTGCTGTAATTGCCCATGTTGATCATGGTAAAACAACCCTGGTTGACAGGATTTTATATCAGGTGAAACTCTTTCGTGATAATCAGAATATGGGAGAGCTTATTCTGGATAATAACGATCTTGAAAGAGAAAGAGGGATCACTATCCTTTCAAAAAATGTATCTGTCCGGTATCAGAATGTTAAGATCAATATCATTGATACTCCCGGCCACTCTGATTTCGGAGGGGAAGTTGAAAGAGTGTTAAATATGGCAGAAGGCGTCCTTCTGATAGTTGATGCTCTTGAAGGACCAATGCCACAGACACGGTTTGTATTACAGAAAGCTCTTGAGCTGGGTTTGAAACCAATAGTTGTCATAAACAAAGTTGACAAGCCTAACTGTAAACCCGAGGATACTCAGGAGAAAGTGTTTGATCTCATGTGTAGTCTGCAGGCAACAGAATATCAACTCGATTTCCCAACTGTTTACGGTTCTGCCAAACAGGGCTGGATGGGTCCCGAATGGGATACTCCGACCACCGATGTCAGTTATCTTCTTGATACAATATTAAGACATATACCACCTCCGGAAAAAGTTGAAGGAACACTTCAGATGAGGATTTCATCTCTCGACTATTCTTCTTATATCGGACGGATAGCCGTGGGTAAAATAATTCGTGGGAAAATTATTCCTGGCAGTCAGGTATCCCTCATAAAACGAGACGGCAGAATACTCAGGAATACTGTAAAGGAAATATATCTTTTTGAAGGACTGGGAAAGGAAAAGACAAAAAAGCCGGTCTGTTCAGGAGAAATATGTGCAGTATTCGGAATGGAAGACTTTGATATTGGGGATACCATTGCTGACATTTTGAATCCGGAAGGGCTACCACATCTTCAGGTGGATGAACCTACAATGAGTATGCTTTTCCTTTCAAATAACTCACCTTTCTTTGGCAGGGAAGGGAATCTTGTAACTTCCAGGCAACTACGAGACCGGCTATTCAGGGAAACAGAAAAGAACCTTGCTCTCAGAGTAGAAGAAACTGAAACATCAGACTGCTTTACAGTGTACGGAAGAGGAATTCTGCATCTTTCGATTTTAATAGAAACCATGCGTCGAGAAGGATTCGAACTGCAGGTCGGACAACCAACAGTCCTCATTAAAGAAATAAACGGTATAAGACATGAACCGGTTGAAACACTCACTGTACAGGTACCGGAAAACTTTGCCGGAAAAGTGATAGATCATGTAACCCAAAGAAAAGGAGATATTCTGAATATCGACCTTAAGAATGACAGGGCACGTCTCGATTTTAAAATCCCATCCAGAGGAATAATTGGCTTAAGAAATCAACTCCTTACTGCTACCGAAGGAGAAGCAGTTATTGCTCACCGCTTTGAATGTTATGAGCCATGGAAAGGTGAAATGGCATACAAAAGAAACGGCTCACTGATAGCCATGGAAACAGGTACTTCTGTCTCCTATGCAATAGATAAACTTCAGGACAGAGGTAAATTCTTTATTTACCCCGGCGAAGAGGTCTATATGGGCCAGGTTGTAGGTGAAAATACCCGTCAGGGAGATATTACCGTGAATATAATAAAGACAAAAAAACTGACCAACATGAGAGCCTCCGGTTCAGATGATAAAGCCATATTAACACCTCCTGTACGTTTTTCTCTCGAAGAAGCAATGGAATATATTTCAGAAGATGAATACATTGAAATTACTCCTAAATCAATGCGGATCAGAAAGATGCAGCTTGATGAAAATGCCAGAAAAAGAAGCAGAATAAACAAAAGCCAGGCTGAAAACAGTTAAAATCCCTCTTTGTATTTCATTCGTTTATTTAATTTTTATCTCAATAGTCGAATGTAACTTACGTGAATTGAACAATCATTTCCTTTTGTGAGTTTCTGCTTATGTAAGTTTCAGTAATAATCAAGATTTTCATCCCTTTCTGACTGTATTCCTTTTCCCTAATATCTAAGACAGATTGAATTTCTATTTCTCCATATTTTATCTATACTTTTTCTATCTATTATTACATATTTCGTATAGTTTATGTATCTTTATACTTTTATCAGCTATGAAGGTTAAAAACAAAAAAAGGGAAGCGCTGCTTGTTTCAGGCAAAAATCTATTCTGGAAGCACGGTTTCAAAAGAGTCACAATTGATGAAATATGCCGTGATTCAGGAGTAAGCAAGATGACATTCTATCGCTGGTTCAATAATAAAACTGAATTTGCCAAAACAATTTATGAAAATGAGATCCGGCATGGTATTGAACGTTTTAACAAAATAATGCAAAAGGAAAATATTCCTGCCGCTGAAAGATTTAAAGCAATAATTACCTTAAAACTTGAAGGCACAACCGACATAAGCCGCGAATTTCTGAATGATTTCTATAACAGTGATAAAACTGAAATAAGATCATTCATCGAAGAGCTGACTTTACATTCATGGCAGGAGATAATAAAATCTTTCAGAATAGCGCAGGAGAAGGGGTGGTTCAGGAAGGATTTCAAACCCGAATTCATATTATTTATCACTCAATATCTTATACCCATGTTCAATGACAAAAATCTGCAGAATTTATACAATACTCCACAAGACATGATCATGGAATTTGCCAACTTTTTCACTTATGGCATATCGCCTCATGAATAATACAAAATGAAGGTATTTGTCACTATAATAAGTTTTTTTCTTTTCACAGGATTTTTCGCCTCCGGACAGGATTCTTTGTCTTTCAATGGTCAGTTTTCTTTATGGACCAGCCTGTCCAATGCCGGAGATCTTCCTCTATGGGGAGGTTTGAGGTATTTACCCGGAATTAATTATGAAGTGATTTCAGAATCGAATGTCAGGTTTGACTCGGAACTAACTGCCAATCTTTCCGGATATGCCGGCTTACATCCTTTTGATTCTCTCAATACATCATATAATATTAAGCCATACCGGGCCTGGATGAGATTCTCATCAGACCAGTACGAATTACGGATAGGACTACAGAAAATAAGTTTCGGTTCTGCTTCCATACTCCGGCCCCTGATGTGGTTTGACCAGATAGATCCGCGCGATCCCCTTCAGCTTACTGATGGGGTATGGGGCCTGCTCGGAAGATACTATTTCCTGAACAATGCCAATATCTGGTTATGGATTCTCTATGGCAACAGCGACATAAGAGGATGGGAAATAATACCTCCTAATAAAGAAATTCCTGAATTTGGAGGAAGGATACAGTTACCAATACCCTCCGGAGAATTTGCAATCACTTATCATAACAGGACAGCTGACAGCAGACATACCGGTCAGGGTATTCCGGAATTCGAAAGGATCAACGAAAACAAAATAGGATTTGACGCTAAATGGGATTTGACGGCCGGCATCTGGGTTGAGGGGTCTCTTACTCATAAAAATAAAAATACAGGTTTGCTAACAAATCAGATGCTGTTAAACATGGGCATTGATTACACTTTTGGGATAGGAAATGGTATTTATACATCCTTTGAACAATTATTGGCATGTTATGGTGGAAATTTTTTCTCTTACAGTACTAAAACCTCTTTTTCTCTTATAACAGCTAATTATCCTGTTGGTATGTTTGACCGGCTGGGCGCAATATTCTTCTACAACTGGGACGATAATAATCTATACTCTTATATCAGCTGGCAAAGGCAATTTGATACCACTTCACTTTATGTAATGGCCTACTGGAATCCTGAATCAGAAATGCTCCCTTTTTACAGGGAGTCACAAAACATTACCGGAGGAAAAGGCATCCGGGTTTTATTTGTATTCAATCATTAATCATAAAAAAATGGAAAATTCTTCAATCATTAAAATTGAGAATCTTGTAAAGAAATTTCCTATGGGAAAAGGAGAATTTACTGCATTGAGTGGCATCGGACTCACCTTATCTCAGGGTGAATTTGCAGGTCTGATTGGTCCAAGCGGATCAGGAAAAACAACTCTGTTGAACATTATCGGGTCTCTTGATGTACCCACTTCAGGATTGGTTAAGGTATTAGGTCAATCAATATCAGAACTTAATGCAAAAGAATCTGCCCGATTGCGAAAAGAAAACCTTGGATTCATTTTCCAAAGTTATAACCTGCTGGCAGTTCATACTGTCTATGAAAACGTTGAATTCCCCTTACTCCTTCTCGGTCTCTCTTCAGGAGAAAGGAAAAAGATGGTCATGGATGCTCTTGAATGGGTTGGACTGACCGATAAAATCAGGTCCAAACCACCCCAGCTCTCGGGAGGGGAATGTCAGAGAGTAGCTGTAGCCCGGGCTATGGTAAAAAAACCTTCCATCGTATTGGCTGATGAACCTACTGCCAATCTGGATGCTGCAAACTCTCATAATATCCTTAAAACGATGGAAGAACTGAACAGGGAATTAAAAACATCTTTCCTGTTCGCTACTCACGATGAAAAGGTAATTAATTACCTGCACAGAAAGATATTCCTCCTTGATGGGAGGATTGACAAAGACGAAGTAGTTTCCAATTAATAAAACAAGGTCTATGAAACTGGCAATTAAACTTGCTTTCCGTAATCTCATCGGGGCCGGCTTACGTACCTGGCTCAATGTGATAGTCCTTTCTTTCTCCTTCGTTATTATTATCTGGATGAAAGGAGTAATCACCGGGTGGGATCATCAGGCAAAAATCGATATGACAAACTGGCAAATCGGAGAAGGACAATACTGGCATGAAAATTATGATCCTTACGATCCTTTTACTTTGAATGACAGTCATGCTCCTGTTCCCGAAATATTAAGGGAGGAAGTTAGACAGGACAGTATGACGCCTTTATTAATTTCTCAGGGAACAATTTATCCTCAGGGCAGACTTCAGTCCATAATGATTAAAGGCCTTGATCCTCACCAAAAAATATTCCACCTGCCCTCTCATAAGCTGGACACAACAATCAGCGATGCTATTCCTGCAATTATTGGATCAGGGATGGCAAAAAATCTGCAGCTCGGCATTTCCGACAGGGTAATGATCCAGTGGAGAGATACTGAAGGGACTTTCGATGCTTCAGAAATATGTATCACGGACATTTTCTCGGTTAATGTTCCCGCTGTTGATCAGGGTCAGATATACATACCGCTGAATGAACTCCGTTCTATGCTTAATCTTGAAGATGAAGCGACTATACTTACTTACAATAATGTCCGAACTGACAGATCTGATGTTACAGGATGGATTCATAAAAGCAAAGAGGAACTTACCAGTTCTGTTGATGAGCTTATCAAAGTAAAAACTGCAGGAACATCAGTTCTCTATGCTGTCCTGATTTTGCTTGCCATGCTGGCAATATTTGACACCCAGGTACTCTCAATATTCAAAAGGCAAAAGGAGATAGGCACATATATAGCGCTCGGATACACGAGACGTGAAGTAGTAGGACTTTTTACCGTAGAAGGAACCATGCACGCCGTTTTTGCTGCTTTATTATCCGCAGCTTATGGCATTCCTTTTCTTACATGGCAGGCTAAAAACGGCTGGACTATGCCCATGGATACAAGTGAATTCGGCATGGCTATTGCCCAGACTCTGTATCCGGTTTACAGTGCCGGACTGGTAGCAGGAACAGTGTTGATCATAATGACAGTTACGGCAATCGTCAGCTATTGGCCATCAAGAAAAATAGCAGGTATGAATCCAACAGAAGCATTAAGGGGGAGGATACAATGATAAAATTTCTTTTCAAAGGATTGCTCAGAGACAAGAGCCGCAGCAGGCTGCCTGTGATAGTGGTTACTATAGGTGTAACCCTCAGCGTTTTTATGCATGCTTACATAGTAGGTTTTATGGGTGATATTATTGAGATCAATGCCCGCTTTACTCATGGCCATATGAAAGTAATGACAAGAAGTTATGCCGATAATATGCAGCAGCTACCCAACGATCTTGCAATGGCAGATGTGTCTTCCCTGTTGAATGATCTCAACAGCCAATTCCCTGCTACAACATGGTCGCCCCGGATTCAGTTTGCCGGACTGATTGATGTTCCTGACATTAATGGGGAAACCCGGTCCCAGGGACCTGCTACAGGCCTTGGCATGGATCTTTTATCACCCTTGTCAACCGAAAAAGAGAGACTGAACCTCCAAAAATCACTCATAAGAGGCCGTCTCCCGGAAAAGAAAAATGAAGTATTGCTTAGTGAGGAATTCTCCCGGAAACTTGCAATAGATCCAGGAGAACAGCTGACATTGATTAGTTCAACAATGAACGGAAGTATGGCAATACATAATTTTATCATGTCGGGAACTGTAGCTATGGGACATGAAGCGCTGGATAAGGGTACAATAATAGCTGATATTGAGGATGTACAATATGCGCTTGACATGGAAAATGCTGCAGGAGAAATCCTCGGATTCTTTAAATCAGGATTTTATGACGACGAGACAGCCCTTATGTATGCTGAAAGGTTTAATTCATCAGACACGCTAAATAATGATGAGTTCATCCCTGTGATGAGAAGTCTCAGCCAACAGGGAACAATGGGAACTTACGTCTCAATGACAAAAATGTGGTCTCTTTACATCTCCCTTGTTTTTATTATTGCTATGTCACTTGTGCTATGGAATGCAGGCTTGCTGGGAGGTCTGAGACGTTATGGTGAATTCGGGATACGCCTGGCAATGGGAGAAGAAAAAAGTCATATTTACCGCACCCTGATCTATGAATCACTGATCATCGGCATAGCAGGGTCAATTACAGGGACAGCTCTGGGACTGTTCTTTGCATGGTTAATGCAGAAATATGGTATCGACTTTTCAGGAATAATGCAGGGTTCTTCTATGATGATACCTTCAGTCATAAGAGCCCGGATAACAAGTGCCGACTTTTATATCGGATTTATACCCGGTCTGGCTGCAACAGTGATCGGGACAATGCTTTCCGGCATTGGCATATATAAACGTCAGACAGCCAAATTATTCAAGGAACTTGAAACCTGATGCAGAACAACAATTAAATGAAAAATAAAATGAAAAACCTAATAACCCTACTTCCGGTTTTCTTTATGGCATCTGTTTTTGCACAGGACGGAAATGATATATTGAAAAGAGTCGAAGCTAATATGTCATCTGAAAACCGTGTTTTTGAATCGACAATGATCATTCACGGAACCCGCTCCAGCAGAACCATTACCTCTGTAACATATTCAGCAGGTGAAGAAAAATCATTTACAGAATACCTGTCTCCTCCCCGTGAACAGGGAACCAAGATGCTCAAACTTGAAAACCAGCTCTGGATATATTCTCCTTCAACTGACAGAACTATTCAGATCTCAGGACATATGCTGAGACAGTCTGTAATGGGCTCTGATCTTTCTTATGAAGACATGATGGATGACAGAAAGTTAAGTGAAATGTATAATGCAATTAATACAGGCATTGAAACAGTGGATGGCCGGGAGACATGGATACTGGATATGACGGCAAAAGCTGATAATGTAGCATACTATAAATGTAAAATGTGGATTGATACTGAAAGATACATACCTCTCCGGGAGGAATTATTTGCAAAAAGCGGACAGATGTTAAAACAGACAAATTTATCGGAAGTAAAACAAATTGAAGGGAGATGGTTCCCAATGAAAGTGGTCTATAAAGACCTGCTAAAAAAGGGAAAAGGAACTGAATTTATTATAAACTCAATAAAATTCAACCAACCTATACCTGAATATATTTTTACAAAAGCAGCTCTGAAACAATAAGCATTTATTTATTCAGACATTTTCTGACATCTCTTGAAAATACTGATTCCAGTGCATTTATCTATGTGCGATATCCCTGTCAATCAATATTACCCGGATATTGATCTGTAATAATATCGTCTCTGTAAAAAATATTGCCGATAAACATAATAAAAATAGTGAGTAATATTACCAGAGTCACAACTTCCTTGCTTATCAGGCCAATCTTCAGAGAAGCAGGGACACTCAGAAAAAGAAGAATGGTGACAAGTCCCCTCGGCGAAAAAAACAAAAAAGGAAGAACCGGAATTTTTAGTATTATTCTGAGGAATATAATCCGTAAAAAATAAATACCCGCAATTATACATAAAGATGTGATCACATTACTCAGATCGAACAATCCTTCTATCTGAGTCAGGTACCCAAACATTATAAAGAAAAACGATTTTACAATGAATGTCAGTTCACGCATTATTCTGGTGAAAGATGCAAGATCATTACCAAATTTATCATATTGAATATAGCGGCTTAAAAAAGTGTTTTCTGATAGTCTGTAATTTGCCAGTGCCATTCCAAAAGCCATGACAAGAAGTAAAGCCGGAAGATGGATCATACCTGCAAGAACATATACCAGGATTAATGAAGTAAGTATAATAACATAATTGATATGATAGGTTATTTTATGCAATAAGAGGGCCAGTGCAAAAGTAATAACTACTGCCACTATAATTGTAATTATACTGTTCAATATAAAATTGAATAATCCAAGTAATATTGAGTCGCCATATATCAGAATAAAATCGAAAAAAAGAATACCAATAATATTTGACAGAGAACTTTCATAAACAATGAACTCCTTTTGCCTTTTATTAAGATGAGAAGCACAGGGAATAGCAACTGCGCTGCTGATAATACCAAACGGAACTGCATTTAATATAGAATCTGTC
>JAAYDB010000052.1 GCA_012729475.1 Bacteroidota bacterium | reverse complement strand
TCATCCTGAAACCAGCACCAGGCTCCATCGCCTATGAATTCGTACATTTTACTGTCAACATAATCCTTCTCTGATTGGGAATAAATTATCGTCTGAAAGAACATAATGCTGCAACACAGCACACACAAAAAACGTAATCGTACAATCATAACACTCCCCTTATATAAACATTTGCATAAAAAACAGTTTCGCCTTCAATATTGCATAAAACATAAACAGACTTGCATTCACTTCAAATGCACCATCTCCGAGTGCAATACAGTTTTGTTGTTATAAACTTTTGCAATATATAATCCTTTTGCAAAATTAACTCTGTCAAACCGTATACTGTTTTTGCCCGGAGTATCAGCAAATGCTTTCCTGTACACAAGTCTTCCAGAGATGTCATAAATCCTTATATCAATATTGTCGTTCCAGCTATTATCAAACGTAATACCTGATGAAGTAATGCGTGGTCTGCTGTATTTACCTTTAGTAAGAACCGGAATCATAACAGATGTTGTAGAAATCTCCTTTAAAGAAACATTATCAATGAACACATCGCCCAACTGGCCTCCGGCATTAAATTCAATCCTGGCATTTTCATCTGTGGGCTCTGTCATCTCAAATTCTATGCTGAAAGAGTCTGAAGCAGTAGTCAATGAAACATCTGCCGGTTCGTTCAGGTAGTTTTTATAAGGTTCATCTGCCTGCCCTACTTTGATACCCATATTTCTTGAAGATTCCGCGTATGCATCAAATCTCAGCCGATACTTTCTTCCATTCTCAAGATATATACCTGCCTGGGCAAGCTGGACATCATAATCATTACTTCCACTGGAACTTATGTTTATCCTGTACTCTCCATTTACCACACTGCCTGTAGCAGAACCGCCATAAATGTTCAGTACCCATAACTCACTTTCCGACTCAAACTGTCCGTTAATTACCAGTTCTGTTGTATCAACACCTGTTCTTTCGAAACCTGCAGTCAATGAGATATCTGTGTCAACAGTTACAGTAAGCGGGTTCTCACTGCTTTCCATATCACCGCTCCAGCCGGTAAAACTCCATCCGCTTCTTGGGGTTGCAGTAAGAACTACAGTAGTATCTTTTGGGTAAGACCGCATGTCGGGGTCTTTACTAACAATACCACGACCTGAAATATCAACAGAAATTCTAAAACCGTCAGAGGTACCCTGGTAATATCTGACAATGGCTGTTGCAGCCCAGATAAATCCGGCAGTACCGTGAGAATTGCCTGGTGCTGCTTTACTTGCATTAAGATATTCATTCGCATCTCCAACTCTGGGCCAGAATCCTTCGGCTACATTATTCAATTTTCCGTCCGAAGAGAGATATCCAACCAATGCATTCCAGCCTTTTTTTGCCGGTTCAAGATAAGTCTCTTCATCGAGTATACCCAGTTCCAGCCCTGTAAAGAGAGCAAAAACGAACATGGATGTTCCGGATGTTTCTTCCCAGTTTCGACTATCGGTTGAACCTAACAGTTGCGGCCACATTCCACTCTCAAGCTGTACATTAATGAGCCCTGCCATATGATTTTTAAATCCGGTAAGGATATCGTTATATTTCGGGTGGGTTTCCGGAAGTACCTGAAGCAGCTCGGCTGTGCTGGCAGCTCCCCAGCCGTTACCGCGCCCCCAGAATTGATGTGATTTTTCCCAATGATGCCAGTATAATCCATTGCTCTGCTGTAAGTTACTCATATATCGCAAGATAAAATTCACACAAAAATCGAGGTATTTTGTATCTTCAGTGGCCCTGAATGCCTGTACCAGAAG
>JAAYDB010000051.1 GCA_012729475.1 Bacteroidota bacterium | reverse complement strand
ATCTCCTTTGATGCTGGGAATTGTTCTGGCTGTCTTCTTTTCTTCGCGCGGACCGGTCATTTTCACACAGGAAAGGATAGGGCTCAGGGGCAGGCCATTCAGACTATATAAGTTCCGGACTATGGTTATCGATGCTGAAGAGCAGCTTAAAGAACTGGAAGCAAGAAATGAATCGGACGGCCCGACTTTCAAAATAGCAGCAGATCCCCGGATAACAAAGGTGGGTAAGTTCCTCCGCAAAACAGGTCTGGATGAACTCCCTCAGCTTTTCAATGTCCTCAAGGGCGAGATGTCGCTTATTGGACCACGTCCGCCTCTTGAATCAGAGACAAGGCAATATAAACGGTGGCAGCTAAGAAGATTGTCAGTCAAACCCGGATTGTCCTGTTTCTGGCAGATAAAACCCGAAAGAAACAGTATCAAATTTGATAAATGGATGGAAATGGATCTGGCCTATATAGATAACTGGTCACTGAGACTTGACTTCCTTATCATGGTCAAAACAATCAAGACTGTCTTTCAGAGAAGCGGTCTATAATTATTTTCAACTACCCCAAATCTTCTGAAAATATACATTTGTCAAAAAATATAAATTCTGTTTTTTGCTCCAACACTTACTGCAATCCTAATTTATATACCTGATATAATGATTCTTATATATACACATAAGTATTTAATGTAACCAGGACCTGAACAGTTACGTAAACATGTTCCTTATTTTGATAAATAACAGAACCTGATTAATAAACAACAGGAAAGGATTGACAGAGTTCTGTAATTAATAGATAAGGGATTAAAAAATAATGATAATATATCTGTAATTCTGCAATATAGGGCTTGTCCGGAGTTAAATTTACCTATATATTTACAGCGATAATAAAATTGTGTTCCTCTTATGAATTTTATACATTTGATTAGTTTAAAAGCATGTGATAAATATTAATCCAATCATTCTTTAAAGATGAAATCATCAACTAATAAAATATTACTGTTTCTTGTTCTTATAATGACTGTATCCTGTGTTCCGAAAAAGAACCTGAGTTATTTCAATGATATAGATGAGCTTGATCAGCCAACGATAAATCCACGAATTCAAAAGTCTATAATGCCTTTTGACAGAGTTTATGTGAAAGTATTGAGTATTGATGCTCCCACAAACCAGATATTTAATTCTACCGACGAAATGAGGATGGGCAGTTATGGTTCCAGTTCCAGTCTTATCGGTTATCTGGTTGATGAATCTGGTGACATCAGTTTCCCTTTCGTGGGAAATATTAATGTCGGAGGGCTGACAACCGCTGCGGCCGGGGAAAAGATCCAGAATGCCCTTCTCGACTACGTTGGTCCCACTGCCGTAACAGTTAAATATGTGGATAACCAGGTCACTGTAATGGGCGAAGTAAACCGGCAGGGAGTTTATAATTTCACACAGGACAAACTGAATATTTACGAAGCTATCGGTCTTGGAGGCGGTATAACACGTTATGGAGACAGAAAAAATGTAATACTTATGAGGCATGAAGGAGAGAAAATTATGCATTACAAAATGAATCTGTCTGACTCAAAAATAGCTTCCAGAGAATATTATTACATTCTTCCGAATGATGTCATAGTAGTAGAACCGCTGCGTGCAGTGTCATCAAGTTACTCTAATATTACATATACCACAATCCTTCAGTCTGTAACAACATTCATATCAATACTGGTCACAATTATTACATTAAACAACCTGTAAAATGACACCCCATAACGACACCCAATCAGAAGCTTTCAATATTAAGGAATTTATACTGCAGGTTCTGTCTTACAAATACTTCTATCTGGCATGTTTTGTAATTTGTCTGGTTGCTGCTTACTTCATTAACAGGAT
>JAAYDB010000050.1 GCA_012729475.1 Bacteroidota bacterium | reverse complement strand
TCCATCTATCTATATCAATTTCTGAGAATCCAACTGTTTGTCTGAGATTTTTGCGCCATTCATTATCCAGCAATTCAAGCAATTCAAGAGCACGTTCAATGACCCAGACAGCCATTACATTGGTATAGGCATTATTGTTAAGTCCCGGTTCGTCTTCTGCTGCTCCCGGGTAATGTGTATGGTATTCATCAGGGCCCATTACCTTTTTAATTTCATATTTCCCCAGCTTTTCGTTAAAGGTAGCTTTGTCTGACCAAAACAAAGCATTGGAAAGTATAATCTCAGCTCCGTGAGATAAGAGAAAATCTATATCTCCTGTACTCTGGTAATAATGCCACACGTTGTAGGGGACAGCGGCATTTATATGGTATTGGAGGTGAGACACATCCGGAAGCCATCGGCCTGAACGGGGATTAAGATGAATTTTCTGAGTTTCTTCGCGTCCGTTGCTGCCGCTTTGCCATGGGAACATAGCACCGCGATATCCGGACTGAAAAGCTGCAAATCTTGCCTCGGGCAATCTACGGTACCTGTACATGAGCAGAGAGCTCGACAACTGTGGAAAGTGGAGATCAATAAATGGCTTAATATACAATTCATCCCAGAAAATATGCCCACGATAGGCTTCACCATGCCATCCCCGTGCCGGTATACCTATATCGTAGTCGACACTGTTGAGAGAAACCGTTTGATAAAGATGGAGAATGTGCAGTCGTATTACCTTCTGATCAAGGGGATCGCTTGTTTCTAACTCAATATCGTTGTACTGCCAGATGTGTCTCCAGGCAGCAGTATGTTTCTCTTCCAGGGTTCCGAATGTATCAGCACGATCAATTGATTTCCTGGCTTCGGTCAGGGAGTCGGAGATAGCCATGTCGCGGGAGGAGAAAAATGACATGATCTTTTCTACCTGACAGGTCTCTCCTTCCTGGCAGTTAAAAACAAAATCCATAGCTACAAGACCATCCTCGTTCACTTCATTCTTCAATGTTTCAGTTCTTTTGCCCTTGAGGAAAATAGTGGTTTTTGCTGCCTGTGCTGTCAGTATTTTTGATTGTTTGCTTTGGCTGAGCATATAAATACTGCTATCGTTAAAATGCCCGGTATCGATAATATCAATATGATTCTGGTTCAAAGCACTGTATCGCTCTACATTATTGTTGATAATGTTTCCGTCAATTCCTGATCGCAGAGTTATTTTGCCCGACCAGTTGAGCGGTATAAGTTCCCATTGAATAGCAGCAGCATGAGGGTTACTCATGCTAACCAGACGCCTTGATTTTAATTCGCTTACTCTCCCTTTCTTATCGCGAAAGGACAGTTTGCGTTCCAGTATTGCTTCCTTAAGGTGCAGATGTGTTTCGTAACTGATTATCTCTGTAGCATCAATATCAAACCAGTTGTCATCTTCAATCCTGAAGGTGAGATATAACCAGTTGGGCCAGTTAACCAGATCTTCATTTTCAATGATCTTATCCTGCACCTTTGATTGCATCCTGTTATAGCCACCTGCCAGATAAGTGCCCGGGTAGTTCCAATACTTACCAGGAGACACTTTGTTCTTTCCATCAATGTTTTTTGGGTGTTGATTTTTTTCCATCTCAAGGGCTCCCCGGGTAGTGAAGTATCCATTTCCAAGGGTGCATAGTGCTTCCTGCAATGGATGGTCATTCGTATTAAAATCATTATATGTTATTGTCCAGTCTGATTTCATATAAAAGTCCTTTTAATGTTTCTGTTCATGCAATTCAATAAGCTTATTAAAAAACTCATTTACCTGAAAAACATTTTTCAGCGAATATCTTGCTGCCGTAGGTTGCCCATGACTCCCCACCAATATGCCTAATCCGATATCTTTCAAAGCCTTAAAGCCATCTTCGTCTGTAATATCATCTCCAATAAAAACAGGTATAATATCTTTGTTCTCCGACAAATTCAGTGCATCCAGTATCCACAGCACAGCTTTACCCTTATGCCAGTCAATATCTGGTTTAATTTCGATTATCTTTTTTCCTTCACCTTTTTTATGACCGGGGTGTTTCTTAAGTATTTCATCCACCAGTTTTCTCACTACTTCTTCATCTTCCGGGCGCGCATTACGATAATGAATACCAATGGCATAACGTTTACGGTCAACCTGAGTACCTACGGTTTTACCTTTCAGAAATGAATTCACTTCTTCCTCTATATTATCCAGTCTGGGAGTAATCTTTTCCGAATCGGGATGTTCCATAAACAATTCATTTGGTCCTGTTATGATATATCCATGGCTCCCGGCGTAAATCATTTCATCGAGTCCTACAAGGTTTTCGACATCTTCCTTGTCACGTCCGGTAACAATAGCTACAGTGAATATTCCGGCCAGTTTTTTAAGTGTTTTCTTCATTCCGGAAGAAAGAATGGCATCCTCAGGGCGGGGAACAATGGGTGAAAGTGTGCCATCATAATCCAGAAAAATAACGGGTGTCTTTTGTGAGAAGATATCAAATATTTCAATATTTTCAGGGAAGATGGGTATTCCCTGGCGGACAAAATACTTTTCGTGCAAAGCCCGGTCGTGAAGATCAAAATCCCGGAAATCATCAATAGTGATATCGGCACCATTTTTCAGTAACACTTTTGCGTTGCCGAAACGGCTTATTCCAACTACCAGCCCGAAATACCCCCTTTGTCCGGCTTTTACTCCGGATGAAGCATCTTCAAAGACCACAGCATTTTCAACATTTATTTCCAAACGTCGGGCTGCTTCTGTAAAAATATCCGGGTTGGGTTTCCCTTTCAGCCCTATCTCTTCCGATACCAATCCATCCACACAGGCATCAAAAAGATTGCTGATACCTGCCACTTGAATGATCTTTCTGCAATTTTTACTGGAAGACACAATGGCTGTTTTCATTCCCTGGCTGCGCCATTCCTTTAATTTTTCCAGTGCATCATGATACACTTCAACGCCGTCTTTTTCAAGGAGATTGTTAAAAAGTATGTTTTTGCTGTTTCCCAGGGCACAGACAGTATCATATCCAGGATCATCATTTTTTGACCCATAAGGTATCTCGACACCCCTGGATGCCAAAAAACTCTTTACCCCCTGATAGCGGGGTTTTCCATCAATGTATTCCTGGTAATCGGATTCTGTCATGGAAGCCTGCCCCGGGCAACGATCTTCAAAGAAATTGTCAAACATCACCTTCCATGCTTTTTTGTGTGTTGCTCGGGTTTGTGTTATCACTCCGTCGAGATCAAAAATAAGAGCTTCGATAGATTTAGTTTCTGATAAAGATTTTGTCTTATCGTTCATAACATTTTCTGTTTGAGTTTCTGTTTTTTCAGAGTATAAGCATGTCGATCTTTGGGTAATATATTATTATACTGCTACAATACAAAACTTTCAAGCCAGTTTTTATTGTGAAAAACGGAATTATATTATCTCAAGCCGACAGTTTTCTGCATTCAGAACTTCTCAATAGCGCCCAGACCAAATAATGCAAAATCGTACCTGACAGGATCTTTTGAATCAAAGCTTCTCAGAATCGCATCCAGTTCTGTTACTGCCTTGGCATCGTTTTGTTT
>JAAYDB010000049.1 GCA_012729475.1 Bacteroidota bacterium | reverse complement strand
TCCTTTTCTTTGGTTCGTTCTTTTGGAGGAGCAAAAGAACGAACATTATAATAAAGAGAATAAATACAAAGGATTTCTTAAATACGAAAATAAAAGTATTGCATATTACTATTTCAGGTAATCATATTATGTTTTTACACATAGCAGTCTTGAAATAATTCTTAAATATATTATGGCTTTAACTGGCTGCCGGTAAAATTCTCTCCGTATTCAGGAATCAGGACTATGTAATATTTAAGTTGTTGAGACGTATTTCCAATAACTCAAGGTATTTTTCTTTCATCCCCTTTGACAGGAAACTAGAATTGATAATAGATTTCCATACAGGAATTGCGGATGATAAGGTTTCAAAAACTTTGTCAATACTTTTAGTTGTTAATTCACATTTTTCCAATCCATAGTATTTGACAAGCATATTGTAAGTTAAATGTTTCTTCTCACCTTTTAATGGCAATGCAATTTCCTCATCAGGCTTCTTATATTCTATAGTAGTATTGAGCAGGTCATAATTTGGCGATAACTTTACTTTTCCGTCTTCAGTTATGACAGAAAAATTTTTAAGATGCTGGTCTTCATTACCAATTAAGTAATTAAACATAACCAGTTTGAACAGAACCAGCTTTTCAATTACGGGGAAAGTACAGAATCTGTTAATTAAACCAACAACCTTTTCCATACTGTATTCATATTTTGTATCTCTGCTCAGTCCTGCCAGTTGAGCAAAATCTTCAACAGGTACTTTGTCGTTCTGACCTTTCCTGTCAAATCGCTTAATGAAATATGTCAGCGTATTATCCTTTGACCATATTAAGCCATGAAGTGGAATTTCCAAGCCAACCTCATTTGCAAGCTTCATTGTCAGGTCTTCATTTTCTGGCATTTCAGGAAAATATTGATGCTGAGGTTTAAGAATATATCTTCCACCCGTGTCAACAATATCGATTTTCTCTTCCTTAATATTCAGTTTTGCACTCAGTTTTGGTTGTATCCCCTGTATTGACATTTTAGAAGCACGGTTAAAAGCTTCTTTTCTTTGTTCTTCTGCCGTATATTCAAGCTCTTTAAGTGAAGTCAATTCATTTGATAGTAGCTTAAGTCCTGCTTCACTGTAACGACTATCTCCGCAAGGATTGTATGTTATTGGGCAGCGATTCATTTTTCTGCTTCTTTTACTGTTACAGCTCCAACCATGTCATTACCAACAGCGATTAACTGAGAAAAATAATCATACTTATCAATTTTCTTTAACTTCAATAAACCCTCCAATTGAATTCCTTCCGGTAATAATCCATCAAAAAACGGGGGAAACCCATTGAACTTATAGACTTTCTCTTTCGCTGGCATTGTTCTGGATACCTCAAGACCATCATAACCGTCGAGGTATTCAAACACATACTCTTTCCCTTGTACAACTTCAGTCAGGGTTCCAGCCTCTTTCCCCTTTACATATACTTTAGCCTTTCTCATTTCCCTGACTTGTCAGATTTTCTAATAATGGACTTGTTAAAACAATAGTAATATTCAACACTTTAAGGATTTTTCGTAATGTGTCCAGTTGGACAGATTCTTTGCCTTTTTCAATATCGTAAACCACAGTTTTCCCAACTCCTGCAAGTTCTGCCAACTTTATACGGCTTAGTTTGGCTGCCTTCCGATGCAAGCTAATCACTTCTGCTAATTTTTGAGATTGTTCCATTATTTACCTTTATAGCGGTAAAATTAAGTGTTTTCTTTTGAATTAGCAAGCAATTGGCTTTATTTTACTGTCATGACAGTAAAATAAAGCCAATTGCTGTCAAAAATTACAGATAAATCCGATTTTTGCCGCTAAAGCAGTAATATGTTTAAAATATTTATTATATCGCATTAGCACAGTGAGTTATGAATAGTGTGATTTAGAGGTTAACTGAATCGTACACCAGTCTGATTTTCTAATGAAATTTTAGGTACCCTTTAAGATTTAAGCATTGATCAGGTCATATCTGGCATTCAACTACCTCTATTTACATATGTCCGTTTTAGGACGAATGGTTCTTAAATTAAGCCTATTATTGGTGGTGATTATAACGAGTCAGATCATTATAATGAGCATATTGATATTAAATTAGAGGTATTTGTGGAATAATTAGTAAAGAAATGTGACGTTTTTACCGGCAGAAACGTCACATTTTATATATTTGCATATAAATCGGGATATAATGAAAGTATCTGATATCGTTGTAAATAAGATTAATCGGTTTAAGGCAGGTTATGTTTTCACCTATGATGATTTTGATGTGCCTGTGAAGAATTTGAGTGCTCTTAAAATGGCCTTGAATCGTTTGGTTAATGCCGGAAAGATTGTTCGTCTTTCTAAAGGACAGTATTACAAACCTGAGGTTACTGAGTTTGGTGCTTTACATCCTCAGGAATACCAGATTGTGAAGGATCTTCTTGAAGATAATAGTAGAGTTATAGGATATCTTACCGGGGTAAGCATTTATAATAAGCTCGGATTAACCACTCAGGTTTCTAATACTATCCAGATAGGAACTAATATTGAGCGAAAGCCTAAGAAACGGGGTAAATACAAAATCAGGTTTATCCGGCAGAAAAACAATATTACGAAGGACAATATATATTTATTGCAGATTCTCGACTCAATACGCTTTATTAAAAAAATCCCGGATTCTGATATTGCAAATTCCTGCTCGGTATTAATATCCCTGATTCAAGATATAAGGGAGGATGATAAGAAAAGTATTGCGAAATATGCTCTCAAGTATAATCCGGGAACGAGGGCATTGACCGGAGCAATACTTGATGAGGTCTCTGATCTGGAAATCACTCAATTCTTGTTGTCATCGCTCAAAGCTGCAACAACATTTGAGTTTAATATTCCGGATGAACTGCTCCCAAAAAAACTAAAATGGAGAATATCATGACACTGCATGAAAATAAAGAAGCATTCAGCAATACTATCAGGGCAGCAAGTGATCACTTAGGGATAAGGGAAATATTTGGTGAAAAAGACTATTGGGTTACATTCTTACTAAAAAGACTATCTCTTTCAGAATATGCAGATAGAGTCATCCTTAAAGGAGGAACATCACTCTCAAAAGTATTCAGGCGTATTGACAGGTTTTCTGAAGATGTAGATCTGGCGATTCTTAAAACTGAAGGACAAACAGAGACCCAGATCCGGATCTTGATCAGAAAGGTTGAGAAGGATCTTACAATGGGATTAACTGAATTAGAAATGCCAGGTCTGACAAGTAAACAAAAAAAAATTTAGAAAAACCGGCTATAATTATAACAGAATAGTCAATGAGGAAAATACAGGTATTCAAAATCAGTTAATATCGAGCTTTTAAGTCCGGGAATACAAGTAAGGAGTAAAAATGAGGATAATTAAAGGGTAAGGAGTCATTTAGTTTATTTATTTTTGAACTTCTGCATTATTAAATAGATGTCACTATCAGAGGCCCAAACAAGAAAGGAAATTATTGACCATCGACTCTCCAAAGCCGGGTGGAATGTTAATGATCCTTCCCAGGTAACTGAAGAGCTTGACATTATTGCCGATCAGAGGAAGGCTGAAGATCCTCTTGAGAAATATTCCGGACACCTTTTCTCTGATTATGCTCTGCTTGGTCGTGATGGGTATCCATTGGCAGTTGTTGAGGCGAAGAAGTCATCAAGGAATGCTGCGGAGGGAAAGTTGCAGTCGTTGGTATATGCTGAAACTATCCAAAGGAACAACCAGGGGAAGGATCTTCCTTTTGTGCTTTATACGAATGGTCATGATATCTTTTTCTGGAACTCGGAATTGTACCCTCCCCGGAAAGTCTATGGTTTTCCTACAAGGGATGATCTTGAAAGACTCAGATTTATCAGAGGCAATTCCGGCTCCCTTAGCGAAGAACTGATTAACACTAATATCTCGGGACGACCCTACCAGATAGCAGCAATAAGATCTGTCCTTGAGGGGATTGAAAGAAAGAGAAGGAAATTCCTTCTTGTAATGGCAACCGGAACAGGTAAGACAAGAACATGTGTTTCTCTTATTGATGTCCTTATGAGAACCAACTGGGTTCAGAGGGTATTGTTCCTTGTCGACAGGATAGCTCTTCGCGATCAGGCACTCGATGCTTTCAAGGAGCATCTTCCTAATGCACCGGTATGGCCTAAACGGGAAGGCAGTTCAGTAGAAAACGAGTTTGTAACCGATCGTCGTGTTTATGTAAGCACATACCCAACTATACTGAATGAGATTGAAGATGATAACTGCAAATTCTCTCCCCACTTCTTTGACCTAATAGTGGCTGATGAGAGTCACCGGTCAATTTATAATGTTTATAAGAATATCTTCGACTATTTTGATACTATACAACTTGGACTTACCGCAACCCCAACTGAACAGATAGACCACAATACATTCAGATTATTCGATTGTGAAGATCAACTGCCCTCATTCAACTTCTCCTACGAAGAGGCAGTCAATAATAAACCACCATATCTTTCCGATTTCGAGGTGCTGAAAATCAGGAGTCGTTTTATGGATGACGGGATAAGTAACAGGACTATTTCTCCTGAGGATGCGAAGCGGCTGCTTTCAGAAGGCAGGGATCCTGATGAGATCAACTACGAGGGTACCGATCTTGAGAAGCGGGTTACAAATAAGGGTACCAATGCTCTTATTGTTCGTGAGTTTATGGAGGAATGTATTAAAAGTCCGGATGGAGTGCTTCCTGGGAAGACAATAATATTCGCCATAAGTAAGAAACATGCTTTCAGGATTGTTGAGACATTTGACAGGTTATTCCCTGAATATAAGGGTAGGATTGCCGAAGTAATGATATCGGGTATCAAGGGGGTATATGGGAAGGGAGGATTGCTTGATAATTTCCGGAACAGCGATATGCCGCGTGTAGCGGTAAGTGTTGATATGCTCGATACCGGAATTGATGTTCTTGAAATTGTTAACCTGGTATTTGCTAAACCTGTATTCTCATATACAAAATTCTGGCAGATGATAGGGCGGGGAACAAGGGTACTCGATAACAATAAGCTGAAACCCTGGTGTCTCGAGAAGGATAGATTCCTTATTATCGATATGTGGGAGAACTTTGAGTATTTCAAAGAGACACCAAAGGGTAGGGAAGGGAAAGGTGTTAAATCTTTACCGGTCCGGCTGTTTGAAGCCAGGCTTGATGAGCTTACGGCTTCAAAGGAAGCAGATAATGAAACACTAACGGAGATAGTTATAACTCATTTGAGATCAGATATTGATGAACTACCTGCCAATTCAGTAATTGTTCTGGATGCACAATCTGACCTGGCTGCTGTAAGGGATGATGATTACTGGAGAAATATCACCGAAGATAAGATTGACGATCTCAGGAGGGTTATCGCTCCTGTAATGAGGTCAAAATCTCAGGGTGATTTTAAAGCAATCCGTTTTGAAATCGATGTGGTTGACCTTGCGGCTGCTCATGTTAGCAAGGAACTTGAGAAATACGAGGTACTGAAAGATGCAGTCGTTGAACAGATAAAAGAGCTTCCCTTCTCAATCAATATTGTCAGAAAGGAGAAGGATTTTATTGATGCGGTATGCCGGCCTGTCTGGTGGCACCGTTTCACTTATCCGGATCTTGATCTGCTGATTAAAAAACTCGGACCCCTGATGAAATTCAAAGGGGAGGATATTCCACGACCGGGAGAGGAAAAGCTGGATCTCAGGGATGAAGTAACAGAGAAAAAATTCGTTGAATTCGGTCCGGAACATGAGAGGTTGCCGGTACTGAAATACCGTGAAAAGGTTGAGGCGGTGATAAGAGAACTGGTCGAGACCAATTTTGTTCTTCAGAAACTGAAAAGTGGAATGGAGATAACAGATTCGGAAATTGAGCAGCTTGGAACTTTACTTAAAGAACGGGATCCATGGGTGACTGAGAAACTGTTACAACAGGTCTATGATAACAGGCATGCTAAGTTTATACAGTTTATCAAATATATACTTGGGATGGAGAGTTTAAAATCATTCTCCGAAGAGGTTACAGAAGCTTTCACTCAATTCATAGCAGAGCATAACACTTACAGTCAACAACAGATACAGTTTTTATTAACCCTGCAGACATATATCCTCAGGAAAGGCAGCATTGAGAAGAAAGACCTTGTTAAGGAGCCTTTCACCAGAATGAGTCCTGACGGTATTCTCGGACTGTTCAAACAGACAGAGATAGAAGAGATATTAAAGTTTGCGGAACAATTAGTTGCTTAAAATATGCTTACACAGACTATCAAATCGGAAATAAAACAATTATGGAATAAGTTCTGGAGCGGAGGTATCAGTAATCCCCTGACAGCCATAGAACAGATAAGCTACCTGCTTTTCATGCGAAGGTTCGATGAACTCGACCTCAGGGAGATAAAGAAGGCTGAATTCTCAGGAGAGAAGTATATATCGCTGTTTGCAGGATCATATAACATTCCCAATACAAAAACCTCCGTTGATAAAGCAACTCTCAGGTGGAGCCATTTCAAACAGCTTGAAGGAGGAGAGATGCTTGCCCATGTCCAGACGAAGGTTTTTCCCTTTATTAAGGAGCTGAACGGGGAAGGTACTGCATTCGGACGACATATGAGGGACGCAGTTTTCATAATACCGAAACCTTCTCTGCTGGTTGAATCTGTTACATTGATTGACAAGATATATTCAATAATTGAGAAAGAGAGTGAAAGTGGTCAGACATTCCAGGATACCCAGGGCGATATGTACGAATTCCTGCTTTCCGAAATAGCTTCAGCAGGTAAGAACGGGCAATTCCGGACCCCGAGGCATATCATACAACTGATGGTTGAGTTGGTTAATCCAAGGCTCGGGGAAAGGATCTGTGACCCTGCTTGTGGTACAGGTGGATTCCTCCTGGGGGCATATCAGCATATACTTACACAATATACATCTGAAGGGAGGCGGTTTACCGATGAGAACGGATTTGTGAAAGGAACCTATGGTGATAAACTGACTAATGAAAAGTTGTGGAAGCAGTTGAAAGTGAATACCTTTTTCGGGTACGATTTCGATAATACGATGGTGAGAATCGGGCTTATGAACCTGATGCTTCATGGTATTTCTCAGCCTAATATTGATTTGAAAGACACACTCAGTAAAAAGTATAACGAAGACAACTTGTTCGATGTAATCCTTGCCAATCCTCCATTTAAAGGAAGTATAGACAAAGGTGATATAAATGAAGGTTTTAAGCTGGGTACCACTAAGACAGAACTGCTGTTTATTAACAGGATTTTCAACTCATTAAAACCTGGTGGCAGGGCTGCAGTTATTGTGCCTGACGGAGTCCTTTTCGGGAGTAGTAAAGCTCACAGACAGGCGAGAGAGATGATAATAAATGATTGTGAACTGCAGGGAGTTATTTCGATGCCTTCGGGAGTTTTTAAACCATATGCCGGGGTTAGCACTGCGGTGCTGGTTTTTGTTAAAGGAGGCAAGACAGAAAAGGTTTGGTTTTATGATATGGAGTCGGACGGATACTCGCTTGATGACAAAAGGGACAAGAATGACAAATCAGATTTACCAGATATAATAGCAACTTGGAATAAGCGTGAGAAACAAGAGACCAATGATCGTAAAGCAAAGTTCTTCTTTGTTCCTGTTGCTGAAATAATAGCAAATAGCTTTGACCTGAGTATAAACAGGTATAAGGAGGTTGTTTACGAGGAAATAAAGTATGATACTCCTTCTGAACTTATAAATGGCAAAGACAGTCAGATCGGAATTCGCCAACTAATGAATGAGAGATTAAAATTGTTAACTGAATTGGAAGATTTACTTTAATGAAATATTTGTCAGTTATAGAACTCATCGACAACAGTATTAGTGGTGAATGGGGTGAAGAACCACTGCATGAACCAACTATTAAAGTAATTCGGAATACTAATTTCACAAATGAAGGCAAATTAAATCTTAGTGAAGTTGTCGAGCGTAGCATTCCAAAAATTAAAATATTGTCGAAGTCATTAAAATTTGGTGACATAATTATAGAAAAATCAGGAGGCAGTCCAAATCAACCGGTAGGGCGAGTTGTGTTTTATGATCAGAAAGACGGGGAATATCTTTTTAGTAATTTCACTTCCGCCTTAAGACCAAGACAGAATGTTCATTCGCGATATCTTTTTTATATTTTATATGCCCATCATTGTTTTAAAACGACATTATCATATCAGAATAAAACAACAGGAATTCTGAATCTTCAGCTAAAAAGATATCTTGAAGAAACAAAAATCCCTCTTCCCCCTCTCGAAACCCAGAAAAAGATAGCGGCCATACTCGACAAAGCCGATGAGCTAAGGCAGAACGATAAAAAGATTCTTCAGAAATACGAGCAGCTGGCCCAGAGTGTTTTCCTTGATATGTTTGGGGATTTGGTTAATAATCAAATGGGTTGGCCTTTAGTGAAATTTGGCTCAATATTCAGATCATTGAAATATGGTGTTAGTACACCACCTATATATTCCACAAATGGAACTCCTTTTATAAGAGCAACAAATATTAAAGGGGGTGGTATAACTAAAAATGGAATGGTTTATATCTCAAATATTGAAGCTTCAAAAATTGAGAAGTGTAGATTGGATGAAGGAGATTTGATAATAGTTAGGAGTGGAGCAAATACAGGTGATTGCAGTAGGATTCCAAAAGAATATCAAGATGCATACGGTGGATTTGACATCATAATAAAGATAGATGAACCGTATAGTACATTTTACAATTTTCTCCTTAATACAAAATCAGGGAAAGCGGTTTTGGCTCCGTTAACACGACGAGCAGGTCAACCACACCTGAATTCAAGGCAAATAACTGCATTAGAAGTAATAGCACCGCCTACTGGCATGCAATTAAGATTCAAAGAACTATTAGAAAATATTGAAATTCAGAAATCAATTACATTGAAATCTCTGCAAAAAAGCGAAGAGCTTTTTCAGAGTCTGTTGCAGAGGGCTTTTAAGGGGGAGCTGGCATGAAAAAGTGTGAGAGGGAAAGTGAGGTAGAATATAACTCTATCTGTTTAAAGTGAATGGCAAGTTGAAGCAGTTATCGGTAAGTAAAAAAGGAGACTGCACTTATTATATATTCATATTAAAGCTGTGAAATACAGGTTATATGTAGATGAAGTAGGTAATCCCGATCTTAAAAGTTCGGAAAATGAAGAACATAGGTTTTTATGCCTCACCGGTGTTGCATTTGAACTTGACTATACGGCAAAAACTTTATACCCTGAATTGGAGAATATTAAGAAGAAATTCTTTAATTCTCATCCTGATGAACCGATAATACTACACAGAAAAGAGCTTCTTTACAAAAAACCTCCATTCAGCATATTGAAAGATACTCAGGTACTTTCAGATTTTAACAGGGTTCTTCTGGACAGACTTTCTAATTGGGACTATACTGTTTTCGCGGTCTTAATTGATAAGAAAGAGCACGATGAGAGATATTCGACCTGGAAGTATGATCCCTATCATTATTGCCAGGAGATCCTTATTGAAAGATTCAGGCTGTTTCTCGACATTAAGGGATCGAAGGGTGATATTATGGTTGAGTCAAGAGGTGGTAAGGAAGATATGAGACTGAAAATATCGTTCAGAAGAATTATGGAAAACGGAACACATAATATCAGCTCTGATGATTTGAAATCACATTTTACATCTGCAGAACTCAAAGTAAAACCAAAAACGGCAAATATCTCAGGGCTTCAGATAGCTGACCTAATCGCCCATCCTTCAAGAAGATGGATTTTTAAGAATGTTATAGAGATGAATGATGGTAAATTAACATTTGAGGATGAGATTATTAGTATTCTTGAAAAAGATAAGTTTTTCAGATATAGAGGCAAAATATACGGTTATGGTGTTAAAAAGCTGCCATAAAAAAACCCCGTTGCCGGGGCAAGGGCCTTACAACCCTCCACCTCCATATAAAATGGATTAAAACAAAGATAAGAGATGTTTTAAATAAAAGCAAGAGAAAAATGAATATTAACATTCTCAAATAAAGAGATTTAAAATTATAATGGTATGGACAATCCTTTTAATATTCCCGATGAAAAGCTGAAAGAATTGCTGTCCTCCTATGAAACCTGGATGAATTCAATTCCTATGGAAGCAGAATATCCAAAAACATTCAGGGATCAATCGATAAAAATCAGGGAAGAGTTCCTTGACAAAGAAGTTCTGAGCCGGTTAAATGATGATGAGCTTTTTGATAAGATATACAATTATTCACGAAAATTAGAAGGGAAGGCATACAGAGTACTTCCATCTGATCACATTCAGAAATCCATAAGGGAACTTAGAAGGAATCTGGAATACATTTTATCCTCAGATGATGATCCTGCAGTAATGGCACAAAACATTATTGATGGGAAGCTTAAAATCAAGAACTTTTCAAAAGCATTCTGGAGTCCTGTTTTACAGGCACAGTTTCCGGAGGTTCTACCTAACTGGAATAATAAAACTGGAGATTTTCTGAGCAAGTTTGGCATAAATATCTCAACTAATACCTTATCGACTGCAGAGAAGTACCATAAAATTGCAGAAGCATTTAAATACCTCACAAACTTGATTCCGGGTCATGATTTTTATACTATTAATCATCTGATGCATTATGGGACAGCTATTAAGGAGGGAAGTGATCTGATTGCCAGATTACAGGGAACGGAACCATCTGATCCGGTGGCCGAAATGATAAGCTCTTATAAGGAGCAAATCAAGAATACAAAACTCTGGGATGAACTGTATAAATGGAAGCTGGTAAAGATTTACAGAGGGAGGCCAGATACCTCTGCCCCGGATTTTAGTCAGGAGATATCCGGCATAGATTTTAAAAACCTGGTTTTCTACAATGCAAACAGGGTAAGGAAACATATTGCCACAGATCTTCCTGAAGAGTTCAGGGTATGTTTTGTAAAACTTTTTGATGAAAACGAGGATCTTACAAAACGCATCAAAGGATTTATTGCAGATGTCCTGACTGTTTACAGAAAAATTGAAGATCAGATGGGTAGCCATCATGATGAAAGAACTGCAGCAGCTTATCTGACATATCACAATCCACTGAAGTATACCTTCTTCAAAGATTCTTTCTATAGGAAGTATTGTACACTGATAGGAGTGTCTCCGAAAACAAAAGGAGATAAGTATACTCATTATCTGGAACTGGTATCGGGATTGATCAAAAACTATATCTCACAGGACAAGGAGCTAATTGATCTTGTAAACAGCAATCTGGATTCTGACTGTTTTGATGATCCTAACCATCTTATTCTTGCTCAGGATTTACTTTTCCAAATGCTGGGAAAAAACGATGATGATAATGATAATGAACAGCCTGATTTAGAAGAAGAAAATACTGATTATGTTAAATCTGATATTGAAATGCACACCACTGCTTTGAATATTGTTTTATATGGGCCTCCCGGAACAGGGAAAACTTATTATACTGCGGATCTTGCTGTAAAAATTGCAGCTCCGGGAAGATACAATGAGAGCGACCATTTTAAAAATAAAATTGTATATGATGAGTTGGTAAGAGAAGGGCAGATCGTTTTTTCTACTTTTCATCAAAGCATGTGTTATGAAGATTTTATTGAAGGAATTAAGCCTTCAAGCGATGAGAGTACAGCCCTGACCTATTCTGTTGAAGATGGTATTTTCAAGCAAATCTCAATTAATGCAGCATTTGAATTTGTTGGTGAACAATCCACGGATGCATCAAAATCTCTTAGCTTTAGCTACGCCTATGATAAGTTACTTGATGAAGTAACCGATAAAACGGGCCGGGATGAAGGTTTTATACTGAAGCTCAAGTCAGGTGCGGAACTTGAAATTGTAGAGATAACTTCTGCAAGTAATTTTCTTGTTCAGCATAAGAATGGTTCAAGAACCTATACCGTATCCAGGAAGAGGCTTGAGAAGCTTTTTTCAGAATTGCCGGACCTTGATACTGTTTCAAATATCAATGAAGAAATACGAAATATAATTGGAGGGAGTAATTCATCTGCCTATTGGGCAGTATTGAAAAAGCTAAGAAGTTATAAAAGTGGAGATATCCCTTCTGTAACAAGTAAAAAGTTTTCTTATGAAGATAAGGCTGCTGCTGTTGAAAAACTACATCCCGAAGATGTAATTATCTCTGGAAATGAGAAAAACTATGTTCTGATAATTGATGAGATTAACAGAGGGAATGTGTCCCAGGTTTTTGGTGAGCTTATAACACTTATTGAAGAAGATAAGAGATTTGGAAAGGGTGAACGGCTATCAGCAATATTACCTTATTCACGAACAAGATTCTTCGTTCCGCCTAATCTCTATATTATCGGGACTATGAATACAGCCGACCGCAGTGTTGAGGCTCTAGATACCGCGTTGAGAAGGAGATTCTCATTTATAGAAATGATGCCTCAGTATAATCTTGAAGGAATGGACAAAGTAGTAGCAGGATGCCAGATTTCGGATCTTCTGGAGACAATAAATAACAGGATAGAGAAACTAATTGACAGGGATCACAGGATAGGCCACTCCTACTTTTTAGGATTGGAAAATTGTGAGGATCTTATAAAGGTTTTCCGCAATAAGTTAATACCATTGTTGCAGGAGTATTTTTATGGCAATTATGAAAAAATGGGTCTCGTTCTTGGTAAGGGATTTATTAGTAAACTTCCTGATGAGAAAGTGGCCTTCGCTAACTTCCCTGCCGATGAGAATGATTTCAATGACAGAGTTATTTATAGGATTAATACTGAAACCCTTGAAGATCCTTCGGAATTTGAAAGTGCTCTTTCATTAATGATGAACAGGAAAGAATAGATAATTGGAAGAAAAGAAAGAAAATACTGTTTTCCAGGCTTTTGAGCATGCTTCCTACAATATTAGAAATGAAGGAAGAGAAGGTAAAATATTACCTGAGAAAATATTTGATGCATTAAAAATGTATGCAGGCGAAAAAGATTTGCCCTGGTATACTCTTACTGCCAATGGAGTAAGATTTAATCAGTATGTAGGTGCAATCCAGATAGGGAAATACTGTATTGAGGTCCTTCCAAAAATAGACCGATACAAGAAAGATGAGCAGTCAGCACAGAAAGTACTTATAGATATGCTGAGGCAGTCTGGATACATTTCGGTTAAAACTCCAACAGAATCCGATCTTCGTCTGAAGCAAAACTTTATTCTTGAAACCTATGTGGAAATGTTTCTTAATGAGACAAGGCAGATACTCCACAGGGGTCTTGTTAAGTACTATCACAGGGAAGAGGGTAACAACAATTCTCTTAAGGGTAGTCTTGTTTTTAATCAGCAGATCAGAAAGAATAATATTCACGCAGAAAGATTTTATGTCAGGTTCAGTATTTATGACAGAGAGCATCCTTTAAACAGAATTCTTTACAAGACTTTGTTAATGATCGGAAATCTCTCAATAAGTCAGGAAATAATGGCAAACGCCAAAGCTCAACTCTGTCTTTTTCCTGATTTGAAAGATATTACTATAAGTAGCGATTTTTTTAATAGAATCAGATATAATCGCAAGACCGAGGCATATAAGAAAGCTATTGATATTGCACGACTACTATTGCTTAATTATCATCCTGACTTGTCGTATGGACGAAATAATGTTCTCGCTCTCATGTTTGATATGAACGATGTCTGGGAATCATGGTTTACACAGAGAATTAAGATTGCTGTACGGAAATTGGATATAGATGTTCAGGTCAGGGCACAGGCAAAAAAGATATTTTGGTATGGGGACACTGGAGAGAGAGTAAGACAGAAGCCTGACATTATTATTGAAACGGATGACAAGCCTCAGTATATTCTTGACACCAAGTGGAAAATCATCAGTAATAGACCTTCAGAGGATGATATACGGCAGATGTTCGCTTATAACAGACTATTCTGTGCAAGACAGGCTTTTCTTGTTTACCCGGGTGAATCGAGGATTATTTCCGGTGAATTTTATGAAAAGGATGAGAATGGAGCTTGCGGATTATCCTTTATCCCATTTATCCATAACGGCAGGCTCACCAGTCAGGGAGTTAATGAGTTTGCAGAAAGTCTGATTAGTATTATAGAATTTACAGCCTGACATTTCTTTTGATAAGCATTCGGCCAGGCACATGGTAGCCGTTTTACACCAATTCACCTTCACTCACCTGTATCATCTGTATACCCGCCCCCGGGTCAGCAACCACAGGCCATGGAAAATACACTGCTGGAGATTACCTATTCTAACGGAACGACAGTTTTTTCACTTTGAGTGGTATAGTGAACTCACTGATGAACCATGATGTACGTGGCGGGGGTGTTCGTCCGCCTGCCGGCGTCCTCACCGTCCCTTGGCTTCAGTCCTGCAAATAGAAAACAAACCCCATGCTTCGCATGATTTTTGCTTTTTCGCAAACCTTATGAAAGCAGGCTTTCAACGGTTTTCTCAATGCAAAAACCCCCTT
>JAAYDB010000009.1 GCA_012729475.1 Bacteroidota bacterium | reverse complement strand
ATGAGTGTCCCTTTCCTTGCAAATATGGGTATACTGACAAAAGAAAATAAATATTTTGATGATGCGGTAAAACAGGTTCTGCAAATGGCTGACAGACTTTATATTCCCGGAAAAGAATTATTTGATCATGGCTGGAGTGTTACTTCCGGTGATTATGACCCACGGTTTTACTGGGGGCGTGCCAATGGCTGGACATTGATGGCTATGGCTGAATTACTCGATCTTCTGCCTGAAGATTACAGGGGGAGAGAGGAAATACTTCACCTTTATCGTTCTATGGTCCGTACCCTTGCAGGACTTCAGGATGGAACCGGTTTTTGGCATAATATGCTTGACAAAACTGATACTTTTCTTGAAACATCTTGTACGGCAATGATCACCTTCGCTGTTGCAAAGGGGATCAATGAGGGATGGATAAGCCATGTTTACGGACCTGTTGCACTGACTGGCTGGAATGCCACTGAAAGCCGGGTTCTGCTAAATGGTGCAGTGGACGGAACCTGCGAAGCTACAACTTTTGCCCATGATAATGTGTATTATTATAACAGGGGTGCCAGTATCTTTGCAACACACGGTTATGGCCCCGTCCTATATGCCGGTGCAGAGATGATCCGTCTGTTACAGAATGATAAGATCATGATTCAAAAGGCCAGATCTAACTCCGTAAACAGTACTTACCATTATCTCCTGAAAAGTGAATGGCCGGAGAAATGAAGAAATCATTATTGAATCAATCGGCCGGGAGCATTGCGTCGACTATTTACAGACCCTGGTAGTAAGGTTGATTTCCATACATGATCACAATTCTTTCGTTTAGGACATGGTCCATCAGGCCTTATCTTCCATAGCCTTTTTATAGAGTTTAATATATTCTGCAACACTTTTCTCCCAGGAGAAATTTTTGAGCATGGCTCTTTTCCTTAGATCGTGAAAATGCTGCTTTCTGTTATAAAATGTTTCGACAGCCCATTTGATAGTATTGTAGATAGAATTGCATGAGGGTTCCCAAAAGACAAATCCTGTACCCTGACCGGTATCCGGATCATAATTTTCAACAGTGTCTTTTAATCCTCCGGTAGCTCTTACTATCGGCAAAGTTCCGTATTTAAGTGAATAAATCTGGTTTAATCCGCATGGTTCATATAATGAGGGCATCAGAAAGAGATCGCTGCCGGATTCTATCAGATGAGCCAGGTGATTGTTGTAACCAATGTACGTCCCTACTTTTCCCGGAAATCTCTTTTCCAGATCGCTAAAGAAGACTTCAAGGTATTTATCACCTGAACCAAGGACAGCAAACTGGACATCCAGGCTCTCCATTATCTGATCAATACACCCTGGCAACAGGTAGAAACCTTTTTGTTCAACCATTCTGCTGATTATACCAATAACAGGTATTTTATTATTCTCCAGCAACCTGAATTCCTTTTGTAATACTTTTTTACATAAATCTTTACCATTAAGATTGGTACTATTATAATTGCTAGGGATAAGCTTATCTTTTGCAGGATCCCATTCTCCGTAATCTGCTCCGTTTAGAATGCCCAAAAAATTATCACCCTTACTCTTAATAGACTGATCAAGACCATGACCGCCTGATGGAGTTTTTATTTCTGATGCATAACCCTTACTCACTGTATTTACTGCATCAGCAAAATAAATACCTCCTTTCAGAAAATTAACAGCATTGAAACATTCAAATTTATCGGGGGTGAAATCCTCATCATTCAACCCCGCATAATAATGATAATACTTATCATATCTTCCCTGGTAGGCTATGTTATGAATAGTGAGTACACTGGCCGTATTTGTAAAAAAGCTGTCATGAGAATACAATCTTTTCAGGTAAGCCGGAAGAATCGCAGTGTGCCAGTCATGCCCATGAGCAATATCAGGAGGAAAATTCAGTAATTTGCAAACTTCCAGTGCTGCTTTTGACAGAAATGAGAAACGTTTGGGATTATCCTGATAATCAACAAAATTGTCATCATGATATATATTTGATCTATTGAAAAAAGGTTCATAATCAATAAAATATACAGGCACATCACCTCTCATTGTGCTTTCATGGAGAGAGAAGACAATTTCTTCATATTCCATTCTTACACTAATCTTATCGAAAGTGACTTTAAGATTGTGTTCTTCTCTGTTTATAAATGAATACAATGGAGTTATGACGATAACATTATGGCCAGCTTTTTTCAGAAAACGTGGTAAAGTACCAACAACATCCCCCAGTCCTCCTGTTTTGGCAAAAGGGACACATTCAGAAGCTGTCATTAGTATATTAAGTGCTTCTTTCATTCTTATTTTTTCTGTTCTGTATTTTTTAGTGAGAAGGTAATTTCAGTTCTATTTTGTCTTCAGATCCGAATAATAAACCGACTACAAGTGTAAGGTATTCTCTTAGCTGACGGGTTATGAGGTAATTATTGAGAACAAATTGCCGGGCATTTTCTCCCATGCGTTTTCTTGTCCCGGGATGTTTAAGCAGATATCTTATCCTCATAGCAGCACCTTCGGGTGTTGTAACTCTGAACCCTGTGTAGTGATCTATTATTTGCAGCTTGATACCGCCGGTATTACCTGCAATAACGGGTTTCCCCTTCCATAAGCCTTCTGTTACGGTTAAACCGAATCCTTCTTTGAGCGATTTTTGTATTATGATGTCAGAGCCACTTTGAAGGGCATTGATTTGCCTGTGTGCATCGGGTGGAAGTTCCAGTACATGAATATCCGGATCATTGCCGGCAAAGGCTTTTACTTCATCCAGTACTTCCTGGCCTTCAGGGTCGTCAGATGCACCACCACCAGCCAATACCAGCTGAATGGGGACATATTTTTTTACCATCCTGTAACTTTGTATTACACCTACAGGATCCTTGAACCTGTCAAAGCGCGAAACCTGGGTGATAAGAGGGATGTCCTTTTTTATCCCCCATGAATTAAGTAAATCCGTTATTTCTTTCTTTGGAAGTTCTCTGTTTTTTTCGCTCAGCGGATCAATACTGGGAGGTATAAGATATTGTGGATGATTGAGTGGTTGAACAAATTCCGAAAGCGACCATATACTTGCGTCATATCCTTTAATAAATTCCCGTAGATATTTCCATACGGGCCTGTATGGATGACTGACATCTATGTGGCATCTCCAGAACCACTTGCCTTTTCTGTTGTTACAATGGCTGAGCAGAGCTGCAGGTTGTGGATCATGAATAAAAACTATGTCTGCTGTTTCAAGTTTTTCTCTCAGTCGCTCGTAATTTTCCCTGTTCGTTTTTTCATATACCGACAGGAGATTGTCCGGAATATCATCTCTGTTGCCTTGTAATGAGTTATGCATTTTTTTAGTGCAGAGATAAAAATCTTTTTCACCGGTAATAATCTCCCATTCTGCATCTATTCCCAATTCCTTTTTCAGAGGTATAAGGCGGTTCAGAATTTCAGCAACGCCACCCCCTTCTTTAGTGGAATTAATATGAAGGAT
>JAAYDB010000048.1 GCA_012729475.1 Bacteroidota bacterium | reverse complement strand
TTTCTTATGGAAGCCTTATGGCCTCCTTTTCAGCCATTTTACAAATCGGCTCTTGAAATTATTAATTCAGGAGTACTTGGAGAAATAAGGCATTTGCACGGATATTTTTCATTTATACCGCCTTATGATCCTGCTGAACGAAAGTTTAACCCTGCACTGGGAGGAGGATCACTGCTGGATATAGGAATTTATCCTGTTATCGATGCACTTACTTTTATTGGAGTCCCTGATGAGATAAAGGCTTTTGCCTCATTTGCAGCTTCCGGAACAGAAGAATCAATAAGTGTTGTTTTCAGGTATAATGATGGTCGCATGGCTACTTTGTACAGTTCTTACAGGACAGATGACGGTATAGGTTGTGATCTGCTCTGTGAAAATGGCAATATGACTGTCTCACGTGGCCGTGATATGAACCAGAGGATAATCCTTAACATACATGGGAGGAAAGAAAAGATTTATGAATTCCGCCCTCCGGGAATGGGATATTACCTGGAAGCAGAAGAAGTAATGCAATGTCTTGATAAAGGGCTGACCGAAAGCAGGGTTGTGCCCCTGTCTTTCAGTGTCAGTCTTATCAGGACACTCGACAGGATAAGGGCAGAAGCCGGAATAGTATTTCCTGACGAGCAGGGGTCATGAGAAAGACAGGTTCAGCCGGGATGAAAATATTTTGACAAATCAAAACAAGGCAGTGGATTAAGGAAATAGTAAGCGTTAACATTAACAAAGCATTTGCATGATAAACAATGATCATACGGCTATGTCAGAGGGGATGTTTTACAAAAAAAAGTTCTTCCTGAGCATTATCATACCCGGTACGCTTGTTTTTTTAATGTGGCTCATAAAAGTGACAGAAGTACTTTTTGAAGCCGACTTTTCACATCTTGGAATCTATCCTCTGACTGCGAAAGGATTACCCGGTATACTATTTTCACCTTTTATTCATGGTGATTTCCGACATTTGATCAACAATACTTTACCCCTTTTGCTGTTATCAATGGCCCTTTTTTATTTTTATTCTGAGGTTGCATTAAAAGTCTTTGTATGGACATATTTCCTGACGGGTCTTCTGGTATGGACAGGAGGAAGAGAGGCATGGCATATAGGGGCGAGCGGTATTGTATACGGATTGGCTTCTTTTCTGTTTTTCAGTGGTATAATACGCAAGTATTTCAGACTGGTAGCCCTGTCTCTTCTCATAGTATTTCTTTATGGCGAAATGGTATGGGGTATATTCCCGGGTATATATAAAAATGTGTCCTGGGAATCACATATGCTGGGGTTTTTCAGTGGTATAACACTTGCTGTAATGTTCAGGAAGGAAGGACCTCAAAAGCCTGTCTATGACTGGATGGAAGAGGAGGATGAAGATGAAAATGAGGTAACAGAATAAAACGTTAAAAAACATTAATTAGCTCTTGTCAGGTTCTGCCAGAATAGTATCACCCGGATATTATAACCATCTTTGCAGATTATAATGTAAATGTGTAGTTTATGAAGCGTTATTTTCGTTTGTTCAAACTGTTATTTCTCATTCTGCTTTTAATTCCTCTGACGGCAAGTCTGTCAGCTCAGGAGGCAGGAACGGAAAATGGTAGCCGGAAGAATGGCGCTCTGAAAGTATATCTTGACTGTTTCAACTGCGACATGAATTATACGCGGGAACAGATACCTTATGTGAATTATGTAAGGGAAGGGAAAAATGCAGAGGTTTATGTTCTTGTGAGTACTCAGAATGCAGGCAACGGGGGTACCCAATATACCTATACATTCCTTGGACAGGGGAGATATTCAGGTATGAACGACACCCTTGTTTATACTTGTCCACCTAATGAAGCGAGTTCTGTAATAAGGAGTAAAAGAACGGATCTTCTGGAAATGGGTTTGGTAAGGTATGTAGCCAAGACTCCTATGAAAGACATGATACAGATCACTCATAATATGGATGTTGATACAGAAGAAGTAGAAGATAGATGGAATAACTGGATCTTTGAATTGAGGACAAGTCCGAGGCTGAATTTCGAGCAATCCTATAGCAGAATAAATATTTATAATTCTCTAAATGTCTCGAGGGTGACTCCTGAAATGAAACTTGAGATTGAGGTTGATCAGAGCTGGACCAAACAGAGTTATAAAGATGATGATGGTAATGTTACTACTTTCATACAGGATCAGAAAGCCCTTGAGAACCTTTTTGTTAAAAGTCTGGGGGATCATTTTTCAGCCGGATTGAAAACCGATCTCCTGTCTTCAACTAATACAAATTATAATCTGGGTTTTAAAATCATGCCTGCTGTTGAATATGATCTGTATCCCTATTCAGAAGCAACTCACAGACAGTTAAGATTTCTCTATTCAGTAGGCTACCTAAACTGTAATTATATTGATTCGACTATATATGATAAAACCCGGGAATCTCTTTTTGAGCAGGAACTAAGGGTTGGTTACGAGGTCCAGGATGTATGGGGTTCAGTTAATATTTCTCTTACTGCCAGTAATTTTTTTCACGACTGGTCTAAAAACAAAGTTGAGCTTGACGGATTTGTTAATCTGACGATCGTCAGGGGCTTATCTATCTCAGTAAACGGGGGGGTGGCATATATCAACAATCAGCTTAATCTGCGGAAAGAAGGTCTCTCAGAGGCCGAAAGACTTCTCAGGTTAAAGGAACAGGCTACTAATTTTAACCTGATGGGCAGTGTGAGCATTTCATATACTTTTGGTTCAATATATAACAATGTAGTTAATCCCCGTTTT